>JAICIW010000238.1 GCA_025928735.1 Rhodanobacteraceae bacterium
CACGACGTGCGCGCGCTCGCCTTCGCACTGGTGCTGCTCGCCGCTGCGCTCGCGACGGTGCTGACCAATGACGTCGCGCTGTTTCTCGTGGTGCCGTTGACGCTTGCGATCGATCGCATCGCCCGCATCCCGCGTCAGCGACTGGTGATATTCGAAGCGTTGGCAGTGAACGCGGGATCGACGTTCAGCCCGATCGGCAATCCGCAGAACCTGCTGTTGTGGCAGCACTCGGGGCTCGGGTTCTTTCGCTACGTCGCGGCGCTGGCACCTGCCGGCGCGGTGCTGCTGGGCGTGTTGCTGATCGTGTGCGGCCTTGCGTTTCCATCGATGCCCTTGCGGCTCGACGAAAGTCGGGTCGGTCATGCGCCGCGTCGCGATACGCCTTTGTTGGCCGGTTCGGTACTGCTGCTGGCCGGTATGGTGCTCGCGCTGCAACTGGGTTGGGCGGTTCCCGCAGCTTTGTTCGTCATCGCGATCGGCGTGTTGTTTTTCCGGCGCGTGCTGGCGGGCGTCGACTGGTTGCTGCTGGTGACGTTCGCCGCGATGTTCGTGGGCCTGGGTCACCTCGCCGCGCTGCCCTTCGTGCAGTCGCATGTCGGCGCGCTGGCGTGGCAGGACCCGCGCGTCACCTACACCAGCGGCATCGTGCTGTCACAGCTCATCAGCAACGTGCCGGCCGCGGTGGCGCTGCAGCACTATGCACCTGACCTGATGCTGCTTGCGGCGGCCGTGAATGTCGGCGGTTCGGGTTTGATGATCGGCTCGCTGGCCAACCTGATAGCGCTGCGGCTGGACGGCAGCCGCGGCATCGGCTGGCGCTTCCACGCGTGGTCGATGCCATACCTGATGGTCACCACGGCGCTGGTCGCATTCCTGGTATGGCGGTAATCCGCGGGTTGGGGCGAGCGGCTTCACGCGCCTCCCACATCGAGGGGGGATCGTCATTGTGCGCTCATGGCAGGGCGGTCATCGCCGCCCTGCCTGCACTACCACTCGTTACTTTACCGGCACCATCAGGTGTTGGTACGGCGTCCCCGCCCACATCACGTATGGCGCGTGCGTATCGGGATCGGCGCCCTTCGGATACAAATCATAAAAGCCCTGGTCGGCACCGACGACCATCACGTGTGCGCCGGTTTTGATCCAGTGATTGCCGGCACCGGGTTTGGTTGCATACGGATCGGTGTTGCTGGCGTCGGTGCCGCCCTGAAGCATATACATGAAACCGACCTTGGCGCTTGCAGGGGTCTTGTGGCCCATCCACGCACCGGCCCACGCGAACGCATTCTTGTCCATGCACATCGGGTCGGGCCCCGGCGTTGTCGGAGAATCGGGCATGCAAGTCCAGCCATTGCGGCCTTCGCGCAAGGTGCGCATCTTGCCGCCGACGCCCATCGCCACGATGGTGGCGTCCTTGGCCACGGCCGCCGGCGCGGCGCGTTGAGCGCTGGCGATCAACTGCGCGTCGCTGGGGGCGCTGGTTTTTGCTGCGGTCGTTTGCGTCGTGGCCGCCATGGCCATTGCGAGGGCCATGACACCGTACCGGCCCATTGAACCTGTAGTGTTCATATCTGCCTCCGAGGAACGATTGGAATCGAACGCCCGGTAGCGGGCCCGCACGACGATGTGCGGCGTCGACCGGGGCCATCACTCTACTCCGGTCGAGGCGTGCCTACACCGGCCGGAATACGGACGGGCACGGCCGGCCGGCCGTCGGCGGCCTCAATGCGAAGCTTCGTGCAATACGCGTCGGTCGATGTCGCCGATGGTGCGGACACCACACAGCACCATCGTCAGATCCAGTTCCCGGCGGATCAGTTCCAGCGCGGTGGTGACGCCGATGCCACCCAACGCACCGAGTCCGTACACATATGCGCGGCCGATCATCACCGCGCGCGCACCGAGCGCCATCGCCTTCAATACGTCCTGGCCGGAACGCACGCCACCGTCCATCCAGACCTCGCAGTCGCGGCCGACGCGCGACGCGATCTCCGGCAGCACGCTGATCGACGATGGCGCGCCGTCGAGCTGGCGGCCACCATGATTGGACACCACGATCGCATCCGCACCGCAGTCCATCGCGCGGCGTGCGTCGTCGGGATCGAGCAATCCCTTCAGGATCAGCTTGCCGCCCCAGCGGTTCTTGATCCACTCGACGTCGTCCCAATTGAGCCCGCGGTCGAATTGCTCGGACGTCCACGCGGCCAGCGACGACATGTCGCTAACGCCCTCGACGTGGCCCACGATGTTGCCGAACTGGTGGCGCCGCGTGCGCGCCATGCCGAGGCACCAGCGCGGGTGACGCGCGAGGTTCGCCAGATTCTCGAGCGTCGGCTTGGGCGGCGTCGAAAGTCCATTCTTGATGTCGCGATGGCGCTGGCCCATCACCTGCAGGTCCAGCGTCAGCACCAGCGCGGAACAACCAGCCGCCCGGGCGCGATCGATCAGGCTTTCGATGAAGCGGTGGTCGCGCATCACGTACAGTTGGAACCAGAACGGCCGCTTGACGAACGCGGCCACGTCCTCGATCGAGCACACGCCCATGGTCGAGAGCGTGAACGGCACGCCGAAATCCAGCGCGGCCTTGGCGGCCAGCATTTCGCCGTCGGCGTGTTGCATGCCGCACAAACCGACCGGCGCCAGTGCGACGGGCAGCGCCACGGGTTCGCCAAGCATCGTCGTGGTGGTGGTGCCGCCCTCGACGCCGATCGCGACGCGTTGGTGCAACGGGATACGCGCGAAGTCATCAAGGTTGCGCCGCAACGTGGTTTCCGTCCACGAGCCCGATTCGCAGTAATCCACGAACATCCGCGGCACGCGTTTCAGGTACAGCTGCCGCAGGTCTTCGATGCAGGTCATTGGCGCCATTCGCCGATCCTCCCATTGCGCGCGAGCCAATACGGATCATGCTCGTTCGGATCGGGCCGTTCCGCCCAGCGTTTGTAGGTCCACTGGTATTGCGAAAACACGCGTTCGACGCACTGCTCGACGCCGCGGTTGAGCGCGGTGCAGGCGATGCGCAGATCGGGATCGGCGGTGCCATCCGGTGCCGGCAGGATACGGATGCGGAAACCCGCGCCGACGGCCAAGCGTTCGGCGAACGCGAACAACACCATCGCGCCGGTGCGCTGCGCAATCCGCGGCAACAGCACCATCGTGTTGGCATCCAGTCCGAAGAACGGCGCGAATTGGCCCTCGCCGCGCTTGGGTTGCTGGTCGGGAAGAATGCCCACCACGCCGCCTGCGGCGAGCCGTTTGTACAGCGTGCGCACGCCGGCGCCGTCGGCCCGCACCTGCTCGGGCTGCAGGTCGCCGCGCGCGCGCACCAGCATCGCTTCCCACGCGCGATTGCGCGGCGGTGCGTACAGGATCGCGATCGGCGTACGCGCGCACAGCCAGTAATTCAGCAATTCCCAGCAGCCGAGGTGCGGCGCGGCAATGATCAGCCCGCGCCCGGACTGCAGCGCGAGATCGAAATATTCCTGGCCATCGACTGCGCGCACCAGCTTCAACGCGCGACGTGCGCCACGCCCCCATACGGCCGCCATTTCGGTGACGGCGTGGCCGGTTTCGATCAGGCATTCGCGCACCAGCGCAGCGCGCACAGCCCCGTCCAGTTCCGGATGCACGATGCGCATGTTGACTTCGGTATGCACGCGCTCGCGTGCATGCCTGCGCCACCACAACGGTCGTCCCAGTGCACTGCCGATCGCATACAGCACCGGCAGCGGCAGCACGCCCAGTGCTCGCAACATCCACCAAGTCAAGGCGACGTACCACCTCATGTCCGTACACCGGTTGCAGTGTAGACGTCGTCCGACAGACCGCTACCCGCACGGGCCTTGAAGCGCTTGTAGTTCCATTGGTATTGCGCAAACGCGTCGCGCACGCAGGCTTCGACCGCGGCATTCATCGCGGTGCACGCGGTCACCGGGTCGGGGTCGAGCAACGCCGGAGGCGGTTTGCGAAAATGCACCCGAAATCCTTTCGGCAGCCGCTCGACGAACAGCATCAGCACGGTCGCGCCGGTACGTTGCGCGAGGCGCGGCAGCAGCGTCATGGTAAGCGCCGGCACGCCGAAGAACGGCGCGACCACGCTGCCGGCGCGCGGCACGTGATCGGGCATGATCGACACCACGCCGCCGTCGCGAAGATGCCGGAACACCCGCCGCACGCCGGAGTCGTCGATCGGAAACTGGATGCTGGCCCCACCCTCCCGCAAGCGACGCAGCAGCATCTCGGCCTGGGGATAGCGCGGCGGCGTATAGAACGTCGCGAATGGCGTGCGCGCGCCCACCCAGTAATTGGCGACTTCCCAACTGCCGAGATGCGGGGCGCACAGGATCA
>JAICIW010000314.1 GCA_025928735.1 Rhodanobacteraceae bacterium
CCGATCTCGCGCCAGCGCAGCGGATCGCCCGCGGAATCGACGAGCGTCGATACCGTGATGGTGTCGTCCGGCTGCGCCGCGACGTGTGACTGGCTCAAGAGATACAGGAAGCGCAACGCGCTCTGGTTGCGGCGACTGGTTTCGTACCAGCCCGCCACGCGCGCGGCGTCGGCTTTCGCGGTGCCCAGCGTCGGCGTCGCGGGCGGCTGCCACGGGAAATAGCGGTCGAGGAACGCGCGGAAGATGTCGCTGCGGACGTCGTTGACGGCGCCCGCTTTCCCTGCGCTGTTGAATGCCATGAAGATGCCGACGTTCGCGTCCAGCAGCAGGTGCAGGTCGCTGTGGAACACGATGGTGTCGCCACCGTGGCCGATGATGCGCTGGCCGTTGCGGTTTTCCTGATAGAAGCCGAGGTCCATGCCGTTCAGGCCCGGCGCAGCCGCGTACTGCTGGCTGTGCATCAGTGCGGCGGTTTGCCGCTGCAAGATTTGCGCATCGCCGAAGCGCCCATTCTGCAACTGGGCAATCATGAAATTCGCCATGTCCAGCGCCGACGCCGACATCGCGCCGGCCGGCGCCGGATTTACCAGTTCGAACGGTTTCGGCTTGCCGTCGGATGCGGAGACATAACCATTCGCCAGCAGCGGCGCCAGGTTTGCCGGCAGCGGTTGCGTGAAAGTGGAGTGGTGCATGTCCAGCGGCGCGAGGATATGGCGCTGGATGTATTCGCCAAGCGGCTCGCCCGACACGCGCTGCACGATGTAGCCGGCCAGACCCGCGCCGTAATTGGAATATGCGACGATCTTGCCCGGCGGAAAAATGCGGGCCGGGATGTGCCGTTTCAGATAGCGGCCGAGGTCCACACCTTCGGGCGTGGCGGGCAACAGGTCGCGCGTGGTGTCTTCGAATCCCGCCGTGTGCGTCATCAGGTCGCGCAACGTAACCGGCTTGCCGAAGCGCGGGGGAATTTTGAAATCGAGATACGAGTTGACGTCGCGGTCGAGGTCGAGCTTGTGCTGTTCGACCAGTTGCATCACCGCGGTCCAGGTGAACAACTTCGAAACCGAGCCGATCCGGAACAGCGTTGTGGCCGGCGACACCGGCGCACGGGTTTTCAGGTCCGCGTAACCGTAGCCCTGGGCGAACAACACCTTGCCGTCTTTCACGACGACGATCGCGCCACCGGCGATGTCGCCGCGCGCCAGCGTGTACGGCAGCATGCCGTCGAAGAACGTCGACAGATCGTCCGCGGTCATGGCGTGCGGCGAGACAGCAGGTTGTGCATTCTTCGCGACCGGCGCGCGCGGCGCCGGCTGCGGCACCTGCGCGAATGCGACGCTTGCCGCGCCTGCAAGCAGGAGAGCAAACAAGGTTTGCAGCATGCGCGTCATGGTGTAGTTCCAAGCGGGAGAGAGGTTTGGCGCCTGAGCACGCCCACGAGCAGGCCGACCACCAGCCACGCGCATCCGAAAATGAACGTCGTGCGATCGAAGCCGGTGAAGATGAAGCCGACGATCGCGAATCCGCACAGCGGCATCACGATGTGGCGGAACGGACGCGTGCGCTGGCCGCGGCGCAGCCAGAAATACACCGGCACCGACAGGTTGAGCAGCAGGAACGCGATCAGCGCGCCGAAATTCACCAGGTGCAACAGCACCACGATAGGCACGCTCAGCGAGAGCACCAGCGACAGCACAGCGACGAACAGGATCGCGTTCGCCGGCGTCTTGAAACGCGCATTGACCTTTGAAAGGAATCCGCCGCATGGCAAGGCACGGTCACGGCCCATTGCGAACAGGATGCGCGAGATTGCGGATTGCGAAGCCAGCGCGCTGGCCACGCCGGTCGCCAGGGCCTTCACCACGATGAACAGCACGAACAGCGCGGTACCGCCGACGTCGCGCGCGATCTGGAAGAACCCGAGGTTGTCGTCGAGGTTGGCGTAATCCGGATGCGCCAGCGCCGCCAGCCACGTCTGCAGCACGAACAGCGCACCGAGCACCAGCAGCGTCAGCACCGTCGCCGTGCCGATGTCGCGCCGCGGTTCACGCGATTCTTCCGCCAGCGTGCTGATCGCGTCGAAACCGAGAAAACTCAAGGCCGCGATAGTGGTCGCCGTCGCGATGAAGCTCCAGCTAAGGTGCCCCGGCTGGTACAGCGGCGCCCAGGAAAACCCCCCGGTGCCGTGGCCGAGCACGAATACGAAACGGATCGCCAGCACCACGAAGATCGCAAGCGCGACCAGTTCGAGCGCCAGCAGCACGAAATGCGCGCGCGATTGCAGGCGGACACCCAGCACGTTGATCGCGGTGTTGATCGCCAGCAGCGCCACGATCCACACCCAGTGCGGCACACCGGGCACCAGCCCGCCGAGCCAGTTCGACACGAAAATGTAGATCACCGCCGGCACCAGCAGGTAATCCGCGAGGATCATCCAGCCCGCGATGAAGCCGAGGAATGGATTCATCCCGCGCCGCACGTATGCGTACACCGAACCTGCGAACGGGAACTCCGCGCTCAACTGCTTGTAGCTGAGCGCGGTGAAAAACATCGCGACCATGCCGACCAGGTACACCAGCGGCACCATGCCCTTGCTGGCATGCGCGACGAAGCCATACACCGCGACCGGCGCGATCGGCACGATGAACACCATGCCGTACACCAGCAGGTGCCGCAGCTTCAGCCGGCGATCGAGCTGCTGCGTGTAGCCGGCTGCGTCGAGTTCGGCACTGGCGTTGTCGGTTGGCGGTTTGTGCACTTGAATGTCCTGTCCGACTTCTAGTCCCTTCGGCAAGCTCTGTTTTCTCTCGTCATCCCGGAATCGCGAAGCGATATCCGGGACCCAGCGCCTTGCATTTCACTGCGTTGCGCGAAAGTCACTGGGTCCCGGCTTTCGCCGGGATGACGAGCAATTGGATTAATAGTGCAAGTTGAAGTTGACGAGGCCGCAGGCGAAGATCGCCCAGATCCCGTACACCGCGCACAGGCCCAGCACGAGTTCGCCGGCGCGGGCCAGCCAACCGCCCGGACCGCGCGCGATCCGCCATGCCGCGTCGAGGATGATCGCGATGCCACCCAGGATCGCCAACACGCCCAGCACGTAGAGCAGCATCATCGGCGTGTCGAAATTCGCGTGGAACAGCGACAGCGGTTTCGAGAACCACATCAGCAGGCCCAGCCAGCCGGCCACCACCGCAAGTTGCAGGATCACGCCAATGCGCGAGGCGATCCAGAGCGCG
>JAICIW010000007.1 GCA_025928735.1 Rhodanobacteraceae bacterium
GATCCAGCGCGGCACCGGATCGGCCTCGCGCTGCATCTGGCGGAAGATCGATTCGGCGATGTTGTTGTTGCCGCGCCAGTCGGTGGCGCGCTCGGCGTAGGTGAACTGGTCCATGTAGTGCCCGTCGCAACGTTCGGCCAGTCGCTGCGCCGCGCCGTACACGTCGGTGTCGTCGATGAAATGACATTGGCCGCCGAAGAATTCGATCTGCGCGATCTTCTGTTTCGAAGTCCTGCTCGGCATGACCGCGAAAAACGGCAGGTTCAGCAGACGTGCGAAGTAGGCTTCCGAAATCGCGGTGCTGCCGCTGGATGCTTCAATGACCGGACGGTCCTCATCGAGCCAGCCGTTGCAGATCGCGTACAGGAACAGCGAGCGGCCCAGCCGGTGTTTCAGGCTGCCGGTGGGGTGCACCGACTCGTCCTTGAAGTACAGCGGGATGCCCGGAAATGCAGGCAGGTCGAGACGGATCAGATGGGTGTCGGCCGAACGTGCGGCCTCGGCTTCGAGCGCGGCGATCGCGTGGCGGGTCCATGTGTACATGCCGGCATTGTAGGGGGCGGTGACTTGCAATCACCGCCACCGCGGTCTAGGGTTGGCCGGAGCCCGCATCGGCACACTCAGGGGAGCGCCGCATGATTCGCGTGGTTTTGGTGGACGATCACGAGCTGGTGCGTTCGGGATTTTGCCTGATCCTTTCCGGACAGCCCGACATCGAAGTGGTGGGCGAGGCCAGCAATGCGGAAGACGGCTTGCGGCTGGTGCGCGCGATGAAACCCGATGTCGCGCTGATCGACGTGCACATGCCGGGCATGAGCGGGATCGAACTCACCGAACGCGTGCAGCGATCCGGCCTGCCGACGCACATCGTGATCCTGACAGTGGTGCAGGACGCGCAATTCCCGCGCCGCCTGCTGCAGTCGGGTGCGCTGGGCTATCTCACCAAGGGTTGCCCCGCCGAGGAATTGGTGAGTGCGGTGCGCACCGTTGCGCAGGGTCATCGCTACCTCGATGCCACCGTCGCGCGCGAGATGGCGCTGGCCGCGGTCGACGGCGACGCTTCTCCGCTGGAATCGCTCTCTTCGCGGGAGATGGAAGTCGCGCTGATGCTGGCGCGCGGGTTGGCCGTCAACGAAGTCGCCGCCCGCCTGCACTTGAGCGCCAAGACCGTGTCGACGTACAAGCAGCGCCTGTTCGAGAAGCTGAGCGTGCAGCACACCATCGCGCTCGCCCACGTGCTGACGGCGCACGGTCTCCTGGGCGAGCAACTGGGCGAGGTGTAAACGGGTTCTGGTTTCGGGTCACCCGGTAACCGGTCGGCACTAAATGCTGCAGAACCGAAGGGTTGCGCGCGATCATTCCTGCGGTTTGTCAGGCTCGGAAGCTGGGACCGCGGACGCGGTTGGCGCCTTGGATGGCAGCACGCTCGGCGCCAGGATCGGCCGGATCGCGCCGGACAAAGGACGCGGGGTCGGAATCGCCGGATGGCGCGGCAGCGGCTGCGCCAATGGCCGCGCCGCGGGCGGCGCCGCGAACAGCGAGGGCGTGACCGGTTCCGGTTTCGGCACCGCGGGTGCAACCGGAATTGCGGCAGGCACGGGCGAGACCGGCGACGACGCAGGCATCGCCGAGGCCGCGGCAGGTGCGTGCGGTTCCGGCGCATGCGGCGTGGCTGGCGCCGGCGTGACCGACGTGGGCTTCACCGGCGTGGAAACTTCCATTGGCGGCGTGGTCGCTCGTGGCACGTTTTCGCGGGGGGCGGAGGCCGCGATGGGCTGCGGCGCAGGCGCGGCGGGCGCGGTCGCCGCGGGCTTGTGTTCGGGAACGGCAAACAGCGGCGCGGTGGTGGGCGCATGCTCGTGTTCCACCGACGCGGCCGAAGCCGCTTCGGGAGCCGGATTCCTGGCGACTTCTGCGGTATCCGAAGCGCGTGGCGATTCGTCGCGCGGAGTCGTTGATCCCGCCGAAGGCGGCATGTGGTCGCTGCGGTCGGCATCCTCGTCATCGATGTCGTGCGGCGCAGCGGGCGCGGCATCATTCTGGGCGGCTGCGTTCGCGTGCTTGCGACGACGTCCGCCGCGGCGACCGCGGCGACGCTTGCCGGTGCCGGTGGCATCGGCGGTCGTCGGTGTGGCCGGTGCCTCGGCGCCGGTGGCGATGCTCTCGATCGGCTTGGCGGTTTCGGCCTCGGCGCCCGCTGCCGTCACAGGTTTCGCAGCCGCCGGACGCGGCGCGTCCTGATGCGGATGCTGCGTGTCGTGATGCGGAGTCGCGGTCAAATCGCCGCGCACGGACTTGGTTTCCTGGGCGCGGGACTCGGCGGGAGATTTCGGCGCTGCGGACGCCGCGGCTTTCTGAGCCGGGCGCGCCTGACGTTGCGAATCGTCACCGCGCGGTTTGCCCGATTTGGATTGCGGCGATTTGGATGCCTGCGAGCCCTGCTGGCGCGTACGGCGCCCATCGCCATCGCGGTCGTGGCCGTTGCGGCGTCCGCCGTTGCTGCGCGGAGTCTCGGAGCGCCGTTCGGTGGAGCGTTCCCGGCGTTGCGTGTCGGATGATTCCGCGGCGCGCTTCGGCTGTGTCCGTTCGGACGGCTGCGCTTCCGGCGCGGGCTGATTGCGGAACCAGCCGAACAGGCGACCCAGCAAGCCGCCGGGCGCTGCGGCGGGCACGGATGCGACCGGCGCGGGCGCTGCAGCCGGCGCAGGCGCAACTTCTTCGCGCTGCGGCATCGGCATGGCACGCTGGATGCCGCTGACCGCGGGCTCCTCGCCGTGCACGACCACGCCCATGCGCGGTTGCGGCGTGGCGGCCACTTCGGTCAGGCGCTCGTAACTCGGCTTGGCGTGCTCGCCCATCTCGTTTTCGCGGATGCGCGTGATTTCGAGATGCGGCGTTTCCAGGTTTTCATCGGCGACGATCACCACGTGCACCTTGTGGCGTAGCTCGATCTCGACCACGCTGGAGCGTTTTTCGTTGAGCAGGAAGTTGGCGACGCGGGCGGGTGCCTGCACCAGCACCTGCCCGGTGTTTTCCTTCATCGCGTGTTCTTCGATCAGGCGCAATGCCGACAGCGACAGCGATTCGATGCCGCGGATGCGGCCGTGGCCGTCGCAACGCGGGCACACGATCTGCGTGGATTCTTCCAGGCTCGGACGCAGCCTTTGACGGGAAAGCTCCATCAGGCCGAAGCGCGAGATGCGACCGAGCTGGACGCGTGCGCGGTCCAGCTTCAGCGCATTGCGCAGTTTCTCCTCGACTTCGCGCTGGTGGCGCGAGTTTTCCATGTCGATGAAGTCGATGACCACGAGCCCGCCCAAATCGCGGATGCGCAGCTGGCGGGCGATTTCCACCGCGGCTTCGCAGTTGGTGTGGAACGCGGTGTCTTCGATATCGCTGCCCTTGGTGGCGCGCGAGGAGTTGATGTCGATGGAGGTGAGTGCCTCGGTCGGGTCGATCACGATCGAACCGCCGGACGGCAGACGCACGTTGCGGTCGTAGGCGCTTTCGATCTGGGTTTCGATCTGGAAGCGCGTGAACAGCGGCACGGTATCGTCGTACAACCTGAGCTTGCGCAGGCTGTTCGGCATCACCTGCTGCATGAACTGCTTCGCGTCTTCGTACAGCGACGGCTCGTCGATCAGGATTTCGCCGATGTCGGCGCGCAGGTAATCGCGCAGCGCGCGGATGAACAACTTGGATTCCTGGTAGATCAGGAACGGCGCGGATTTCGCCGCGGCGGCTTCGGAAATGGCTTTCCAGAGTTGCAGCAGGTAATCCAGATCCCACTGCAGTTCCTCGGCGTCGCGGCCGACGCCGGCGGTGCGCACGATCAGGCCCATTTCTTCGGGGACCGTCACGTGCTGCAGCGCTTCCTTCAACGCCTGCCGGTCCTCGCCCTCGATGCGGCGCGATACGCCGCCCGCGTTCGGGCTGTTCGGCATCAGCACCATGTAGCGGCCGGCCAGCGATACATAAGTGGTGAGCGCGGCGCCCTTGTTGCCGCGTTCCTCTTTCTCGACCTGGACGATGAGCTGCTGGCCTTCCTTCAGCAGTTCGCGGATGCCGGCCTTGTTGTGGTCGGCGCCTTGCGTGAAGTACTCGCGGGCGATTTCCTTCAGGGGAAGGAAGCCGTGGCGCTCGGCGCCGTAATCGACGAAGCAGGCTTCGAGGGAAGGTTCGACCCGCGTAATGCGGGCCTTGTAGATGTTCGACTTCTTCTGTTCGCGCGAGGGGATTTCGAGGTCGAGGTCGTACAGGGCTTGGCCATCGACGATGGCCACGCGCAACTCCTCACGCTGAGTTGCGTTGATCAACATGCGTTTCATTGTAGATTCCTTGAGGTTGCCGTTGCCGCGCGCGTCGTCGGCGGCGCCTTCAGGGGGCGGCCGGCCGGATGACGTGCCGCGCCTGGCGGCAGTCGCCGGAACCGATCAATGGTCCCGGCTGGTGATGAATGGAATGGCTCGCGTCCCGATGTCCCCGCACCATCATGCCGACGGTGGGCAAACATCGACCCGAACGTTACGATGGCGAGGTACCGGCTGCTCCCGGTCAGGAATGGCAGGCGGAAGCCCTGTCCGCGCGGCGAACGAGTACAGGGTCGCCCATGAGGGGGCCAGAGCCTGTTTGACGCTGGCCAATCCTACCATCGCAAAAGGATTTTTTTCAATGGGGACGGCAACTTCGGCCAAGGACTTCAGTTCGGTGCGAATCGTGGAGGTTGGGTCCGAGCGCGATGGCCAGCGGGTGGACAACTGTCTTGCGGCACTTCTGAAGGGGGTGCCGAAGACGCATATCTACCGGTTACTGCGGACCGGCCAGGTGCGCGTGAACGGCAAGCGCGCCAAGCCTGATACGCGGCTCGTCGCGGGCGATCAGCTGCGGATTCCACCGGTGCGGATGGCTGAACGCGCCGAGCCGGGCACCCCTCCCACGGCGATGCTGGACGAGATTCGCCAGGCCGTGATTTTCGAGGACAAGGATTTCCTGGTTCTCGACAAGCCGGCGGGCATCGCCAGCCACGGCGGCAGCGGAATCACGTTCGGCGCGATCGAGTTGCTGCGGGCGGCACGGCCGAAGGATCACCTGGAACTGGCACATCGGCTGGATCGGGATACCTCCGGCGTGCTGGTGTTCGCGCGCAGCCGGCGTGGGCTGACCGGCGTGCAGGATCTGATCCGGTCCGGCGAAACCAAGAAACAATATCTGTGCCTGATGACCGGCAAGTTGCGTCGCGTGAAGTTCGATGTCAACGCGCCGCTGCGAAAATCGGTGCTGTCGGGCGGCGAGCGCATGGTGCGGGTCGACGAGGACGGCAAGCCGGCGCTCACGTTCTTCCGCGAGATCGAGCATTACCCGGATTGCAGTCTGGTCGAGGCGACGCTCGCCACCGGCCGCACCCACCAGATTCGCGTGCACGCCGCGCACGCGGGGTATCCGCTGGCGGGCGATCCGAAGTACGGCGAGCGCGAGGCCAACAAGCGCTTCGCCAAGCTCGGGTTGAAACGCATGTTCCTGCACGCGGCGCGTTTCGAGTTCGAGTTGGGCGAGCAGGCCTACAGTTTTTCCGCGCCGCTGCCGGACGATTTGCGTTCCGTGCTGGACCGGTTGTAGCGAGGTCGCCGTTCACGGCGCCGCCATCTCCGGCTGTTAAAATCGCGTCCTTTGCCAGGAACGCGCGCGCATGAAAGTGACCATCTTCGGAACGGGCTACGTCGGTCTCGTCACCGGAACCTGTCTTGCCGAAATGGGCAACCACGTGCTGTGCGTGGACGTGGACGCGGACAAGATCGCGCGGTTGGAGCGCGGCGAAATCCCGATCTTCGAGCCGGGCCTGGAATCGCTGGTCAAGCGCAATTACGAAGCCGGTCGGCTGGCCTTCAGCACCGATGCCAAAGCGGCGGTCGCGCACGGCGACACCATTTTCATCGCGGTCGGCACGCCACCCGACGAGGACGGCAGCGCCGATCTCAAATACGTGCTGGCGGTGGCGCGAAGCATCGGCGAAAACCTCACCGGCTACGCCGTGGTGGTGGACAAATCCACGGTGCCGGTCGGCACCGCGGACCGGGTTCGCGCCGAGATCGACGCGGCATTGAAAAAGCGTGGCGTGGAAATCGCCTTCGACGTGGTTTCCAACCCCGAATTCCTGAAGGAGGGCAACGCGGTCGATGACTGCATGAAGCCCGACCGCATCGTGATCGGCTCGTCGTCTTCGCGCGCGATCGACCTGCTCAAATCGCTGTACGCGCCGTTCAACCGCAACCACGATCGCATCGTGGTGATGGACGAGCGCTCGGCCGAGCTGACCAAATACGCGGCCAACGCGATGCTGGCCACCAAGATCAGCTTCATGAACGAAGTCGCCAACATCGCCGAGCACGTCGGTGCGGATGTCGAAATGGTGCGTCACGGCATCGGTTCCGATCCGCGCATCGGATACAGCTTCATCTACCCCGGCACCGGCTACGGCGGTTCGTGCTTCCCGAAGGATGTGCAGGCGCTGGAACGCACCGCGCATTCGAACGGCTACAAGGCGCGCCTTCTCGGTGCGGTGGAAGCGGTGAATCGCGATCAGAAACGCAGGTTGTTCGAACTGCTGACGCGCCATTTCGGCGGCAACCTGTCGGGCACCACCATTGCGTTGTGGGGCCTCGCCTTCAAGCCCAACACCGACGACATGCGCGAAGCGCCGAGTCGCGTGCTGATGGAAGCCTTGTGGCAGGCCGGCGCCAAGGTGCGTGCCTACGATCCGCAGGCCCGCGGCGAAACCGCGCGCATCTACGGGCAGCGCGATGACCTGGTGTTGTGCGACGACCCATGGGCGACGCTGGAAGGCGCCGACGCGCTGGCCGTGGTGACCGAATGGAAGGTATTTCGCAGCCCCGATTTTGCGCGGATCAAATCGATGTTGAAGACCCCGGTGATTTTCGACGGTCGCAACCTGTACGATCCGCCCATGGTCGAATCCGCGGGGCTCGCTTACTACGGCATCGGCCGCGGGCGCAGTGCCGTTGCGGCAAAAAAGGCATGAACGACGATGGGCACACCGAACGACGAGCGGATGAACGAGCTCGAATTGAAGTTGACCTTCCTCGATGACGCGGTCGCTTCGTTGAACGATGGCGAGGCGCAGCAGACGCGCCGGTTGCTGCAACTCGAAAACGCGCTGGCCGAACTGCGCCGTGAACTGGCGTCGCTGCGCACCAGTTTGGCCGACAACGTGCAGGACGAACCGCCACCTCCGCATTATTAGTGCATCCCTCCATGAATGCTGTTTCGTTGGGGTTTGCCGCACGCTGGAAGAATTGGAAAATCACCCGACTCCAGAACGGCCATCCGTGGCCTGACTTCTCACCAAAAGCCGCTTCGATTTGAGTTCGACAACATCCTCGCTCAAGGCGAAATCGTAGGTTGTGCTGAGCAACGCGAAGCCCAACATCCGGTCACAAGAACACCATTCATTTCTCATGAGTGAATCCCTGCGCGATCAGTTGCTGAAGGCCGGATTCAAGCCTTCACCGTCGGCCAAATCGAAACAACACGTCCGCCACAAACCGGAGTCGCGCAAACCCCGCGAACCGGTCGAGCCCGATCTTGCCAAGGCCTTCGCGTTGCGCGCGCAAGCCGACCGTAGTGAGCGCGAGGCGGCCGAACGCGAAGCGCGCGAAAAGGCCGCGGCGAAAAAGGAGCGCAAGCGCAAGCTGCAGGCGCTGTTGGCCGGCAAGGCGCTGAATCGCGAGGACGCCGAGCAGGTTCGCAACTTCGAATTCGCCGGCAAGATCCGCCGCGTCTATGTCACGCCCGATCAACTGCGTCAGATAAACGCGGGAGAACTTGGTGTGGTGATGCATGGCGGTCGCGCGCTGCTGGTCCCTCGCGACATTGCGTTGCAGGCGCAGACCACCGCGCCCGAAGCCGTGGCGCTGCTGGTCGATGCGAATGCGCCGATCGCCGACGATGGCGTGCCGGACGATCTGATTTGGTGAAGAGGCGCCGCGTGGCGCCATGAGGCGGCGGACCTCGCGGCGGACGGAACATGCGGTGTGATCGCGCTGCTCCGCCCGTTCCTCTGCCGCCTGCAATGCCAATCCCGTCGGGTGGCCGTCGATACCCGCGGATCAGCAACGTCGTCGAGCAACCGAAGCGGTCCGATCCGGCGGGCAGACCGGACCGCGACGCGACTATGCCTTCATCGATCCAATCGCTTTGATGGAGCGATCGGCCGCTCGATCGAGCGATTCGGCGAGTGACTTGTCCTCGATTTCGGAAGCGGTTGCTGCGAGCCGAGCTGCAAAGCCGAGATGGAAATCGATGAACCAGTTCGGATGGGGCGGCTCCGGTATCGGCTGATGCCACCACCACCACCACGGCGGCAGTTTAGGCCATTTGGGTTTGGTCGGGCACCAATCGTCAAGGTCCTCGAAGACCTTGCCCTGATCAATACCGAGACGACTGGCGAGCCATGCGGTGTGGATGAACTCGGCGGCAACTGCAGCGCCAAGTTGATCCGGTGGCTGCGGTGGCAGCGGCTGGGGGTTGAGCATCACCTCTACCCAGCGGTCCGAGGCAATCCCACCTTGCGGTCCTCGTGGAATCACATCGTAAATCGCGGGCAGCCGCCGCCCGATGATTGCGAGCAAACGACGATCGATGTTCATGGATGCTACTCCTGCAACAGTGGCAGCAATACGGGCGTTGCTGCAAACGCCAAGCGCCTTGGTCTGCGACCGCGTCGATGTGCGCCACCGGCCCGGCACGCGCGTGGCCGGGGCAGGCTCGAATCCGCAGTCGGCCCCGGCATCCGGAAGTGTCATCCGCGGATCCGACAAAGCGCTATGAAAACCGGGATCCGCCGAACATGGATTTCAAAGGCGCGTCGACGTCGCCGTGCCGCAAACCTCAACGACGACGCTCCCATCGGGGGCGTACGTCGTGACATGCACGGACCCGTATACCGAATTACCGTCGGCACTCATCTGCAGGTCGCGCTCCACCACGCTCGCCCCGGTGAACGAGCCATTCATGAAGTTGTCGTAGCGCAGCTTGACCGAATAGCGGTTCGTGCGCGGGTGAGAGGACCAGGTACCGAGGTCGTTGGTGCGCGAGTAGCCGCCGGCGCCCTGCGGCGGGAACCGCGGACTGGCGACAACCGTGCCACCTTGGTTGAAGATGATCGTGTTGAGGGCCGGATTGTCCGGGCCTGCCGATCCGCAAGGCCTGACCATGGCTTTGCTCTCATATGCGCCGACGATGCGATTGGCAAACCAGCCCGACGTGGTTTGCGGCTCCTCCAACGGCCTGGCTCCTGCTGTTCCGGCGACGGTGGACAGGGCGAGCATGGCGGTGGCAAGTGCGGTCTTGGTGTTCATGATGGCGGTCCTCGTATAGGGAAGGGTTCCAAGTTCCGTCAGAACCTGGATGCAGACCAGTGACATGGCCTCGGCACCGGCCGGCCGTGGCTCAACTCCACGCCCGGCTTTTGCCGCCGGTCACTTCCCATGGAAGCGTAAGTTTTCCTTCGATGGGCAATGCCGTCGGAACCCGCTCCGGCGATGCGTACAAGGTCGCTCACCGCCGCTCGGGAATCCTGCTAAATTTCTGAAAGATTCTGAATTCTTTCGAGGCGCACTGTGGGGACGGAACCGCGCCAGTACGAGTTTTCCGGCTATCGGGTGGACGTCGTATCGCGGGAGTTGTTCGGCCCAGGCGGCGCACCGATTTCCGTAACGTCCAAGGCATTGGATGTTTTGACGTACCTGATCGAACAGCGGAATCGCGTGGTCGGCAAGGATGATCTGCTGGCTACCGTGTGGGCGGGGCGGGTGGTCGAGGAGAACAATCTGACCCAGGCGGTCTCGGCGCTGCGCAAGGCATTCGGCACTCGTCCGCCGGAACATCGCTTCATCCTCACCGTTTCCGGTCGCGGTTATCGCTTCGTCGCCAATGTGAGCGAAATCGATGCGCTGGTCGAGGCCGCGAGTCCGGCGCCGCCGCAGACCGCGCTTGCGGTGTTGCCGTTTCGGTCGATTTCCTCGGGACCGCGCGATGAGCTGCTCGAACTCGGCCTCACCGAAACCCTGATCACCCGGCTCAGCCGCGTCCGTCACTTGCGCGTGCGGGCGTTGGGCTCGTCGTTGCATCTCGCGCAAGGTGTGGCGCACGATCCCGATGCGGCGGGTCGACAACTCGGCGCGGCCTACGTGATCGACGGCTCCGCGCAGCAGCTCGGCGGCCGCGTTCGGGTCAACGTCCGGCTGCTGTCGGTCGCCAATGGCGTGACCGTCTGGGCGGACACCATGGATACCCGTGTCGAAGACGTGTTCACGCTGCAAGACAGGATTTCCGGTGCCGTGGTGAAGGCACTGGCGCTGCCGGGCATCGTCATGCCGGAACGCCGGCGCAGATCTCGACGCGGCGAAGATGCCGAGGTTTATCGCGCCTGGTTGCAGGGCCATCACTTGCTGCAGCGGCCGGATGAGGAAAATTTGAAGAAAGCGATCTCGGCGTTCCGCCGCGCGATCGATCTGGATGCCGCGTGCACGCGTGCCTACGCCGGGATTGCGTTTGCCTATCGCGGGCTGGTGCACATCGACCATGAACCGGACGAGATGTTCGGCCTCGCCAAGGCGGCGGTCGCGCAGGCGCTGAAGCTCGATCCGGACTCGCCCGAGGCGCTCACCGCGCAGGGCGGCATCCGGCACCTGTACGACTGGGATTGGGCGGGCGCGGAAACTTCGCTGAAACGCGCGATCGAACTGAATCCCAGCCTGATGGAAGCGCGCTATACCTGCGCGCACCTGCTGGTGCACCTGGGCCGGTTCGAGGAAGGCCTGGAGCAAGCACGCCAGGCGCGCGAGCTGGATCCCTTGTCGCCGATGGTCAACGCGATTTACGCCGGGCTGCTCACCGCCGCCGGGCGAACCGGGGCTGCGCAAAAACAGATCCGGCGGGCGCTGGAACTGAAACCGAATTTCTGGATCGCGTTGCAAATTCGTGCCGGGTTGGCCACAGATCGCGGCGATACGGCAGCGGCCATTGCCGATCTCGCTTCAGCCGCCGACGACTCCCATCGCGCCAGTCAGATATTGGCGCTTCAGGCCATTGCGCATGTTGCGGCGGGAGACCGCATGCTGCCGCAGGAAATTCTGCGCGAGTTGGAGGCGCGCCGCGCGAAAGGCTACGTTCCCGCCACCAGTTTCGCCGCGGTGCATGCAGCACTGGGCGACCTGGATACCGCGTTGGACGAACTGGAACGTGCGTATCGCGAGCGGGACATCCGCATGGCTTTCATGAAGGTCGATGCGCGCTGGAATGTGTTGCGTCCACAGCCACGATTCCAGGCTCTGGCGGAACGCGTGAACCTCGAGAGTGACCACGGTTGCAGCCGGCTTTGAGGATCATTGCGCATGTCCACAGCCAGCGACGAGGAATCGATCCGCAAGTTGCTCGAAGCACAGGCCGCCGCGTGGAACGCGGGCGACGTCGAGGGATGGTGCAAGGACTTCACGTCCGATTCGACGTTCGTGAACATCCTGGGCATACGTTTCGATGGAAGAGACAACAACGCGCGCCGCCACGGCGAGCTGTTCGCCGGCTTCTTCAAGGACAGTCGGAATGAAATCGTTGAACTGAAAATCCGCCTGCTCGGCGATTCCGCGGCAATCGCCGACGCGGTGCTCGATTTGAAGCATTTCCGCAATTGCCAGCCGACGCTCCATTGGAAGCGACGTGCCCACTACCAGGATGCACCACGCGCTGGTCCGTGACGACAGGCGCTGGTGGATCGTGTTTTCGCAGAACACCGCCGTGATGCCGCTGCCGGAGTAAGTCCCACCTGCCTGCACACCATGTCTCGATTGGTTACACTGCGCCGGACTGGAAGCCGGCCTGTCGCCGGCGGGGAATCCCAAAGCGCGGTGACATCCGACGAGTCCGGCTTCTTGGAAGAGCTGAAGCGTCGCCATGTGTGGCGCGTGGCGATTGCCTATGCGATCGCCGGCTGGCTGCTGGTGCAGATTGCTACGCAGGTTTTCCCGTTCTTCAATATCCCCAGCTGGTCGGTGCGCTTGGTGGTGATCCTGATCGTGATCGGATTTCCGGTCGCGTTGGCATTTGCATGGGTGTACGAGCTGACGCCGGAGGGCATCCGCCGCACCGAACCGGCTGACTCGCCCGGGGCGCGGCCGGAACGAGAACACCGCTCGACGGGGCAGAAGCTCAACGCGATCACCGTCGCGATGCTGGTGCTGGCGGTGGCATTGCTGGGTTGGCGTTTGTACGCGGTGCGGCATGCGCCGCCACCGGTTGCTGGGGCTGCGGCCGCGATGCCTGCGGCATCGGTTGCCGCCATGCCAACTGTGTCCACCGCGCAAACCGTTCCCGCCAAATCCATCGCGGTGCTGCCGTTCGAGAATCTCTCCAACGACAAGGACAACGCCTATTTCGTGGCCGGCATGCAGGACCTGATCCTGACCAAGCTCGCCGACATCGGCGACCTCAAGGTCATCTCGCGCACCTCCACCGAAAAATACAAAAGCCATCCCGAAAACCTGAAGTCCGTCGGCGAGCAACTCGGCGTCGCAACGATCCTGGAAGGTTCGGTGCAAAAGGCCGGCGATCAGGTGCTGATCAACGTGCAGTTGATCGACACCCGCACCGACAGCCACATCTGGGCACAGAGTTATCAGCGCACCCTGGACAACATCTTCGGCGTCGAGGGCGACGTGGCGCAGAAGATCGCCGCGGCGCTGAAGACGAAATTGTCCGGCACGGAAGCGGCGAGCCTCGCCGCGGTGCCGACCCACGACCAGACCGCGCTGGACCTGTTCCTGCGCGCGGAGTTTCTGGCCAACAAGGGCGTGATCAATTACGACTCGGCCAGCTACAAGGCCGCGATACCGTTGTATCAGCAGGCCATCCAGCACGATGCCGACTTTGCGCTGGCCTACGCCCGTTTGTCGTATGCCGAGAGCCAGCTTGCCTGGTTCGGCGGGGGCGGCATGGACGTGAAGCAGCTCCACGCGCAGGCGCGCAGCGATGCCGAGCAGGCGTTGAAGCTGGCGCCGGATGTGTCCGCTTCGCAAGTCGCGCTCGGCTACAGCGATTACTACGGGCGGGGCGATTTCGCTGGCGCACTGAAAGCCTTCGCGGCGGCGCTGGCGCTGAAACCCAACGACTCGGATGCCTTGGCGGCCCAAGGTTACGTGCAGCGCCGCCAGGGCCGCTTCGACGATGCGATTGCATCGCTCCAGAAAGCCTTCGCCCTGGATCCGCGCAATTCCTCGCTGGCTTTCGAACTGGGCGCGACTTGCATGATGGTCAGCCACTTTCCCGAAGCGCAGGGCTGGCTGAAGCGCGCGCTGGCGATCGATCCGGACAACCTCAACGCCAGGAGCTACGAGGCCAGCGCGATCCTGAACAGCACCGGCGACATCCCGAGGGCACTGGCTGCTGCGCAGGGCGACGATCCGGCATTGAAGCTCACCCGCGTGTTCCTGCTGACGTACCAGCGCGAATATCGTGAAGCGCTCGCGTTGTTGGAGAGTGTTCCGGACACGCTGGACAACTTTCCACCGGGCCTCAATGGCCCCAAGGTCGAGCAACAGGCCAACCTGTATCGGCTGATGGGTGACGAAGCACATGCCCGGCCGCTGTTCGTCCAATCGCTGCCCGTGCTGCGCGCGAATCTCAAGATGCTGCAGGGAATCAATCTTGCAAACCAATGGCTGAACGTCGCTTACGCGGAGGTCGGCTCGGGCCAGACCGCGGCGGGTCTGGGCGCCGTCGCCAAGTCGCTGAAGATCATGGATGGCACCGGGGATCGGGTTTACGGCCCGCAAATCAAGTTGTCTGCAGCCCAGTACTACGCACAGATGCATCGACCCGATCTCGCGGCTCCGATGCTGGCCAAGGCGCTGGCCGCACCCGGCATCGGGACACTTTACTCACCCGTCCTGCTGTGGCTCGACCCGATGTGGGACCCGATCCGCCACGATCCGGCCTTCGAGGCGCTGCTGCAGCAGTACGCGAAATACAAGCCCGCCATGACGTACGACTTCCTGCCCGCTGCCGGTGCCGTGTCATCCGGTAAACCTGCCCCCACCCAACCCTCTCCCTGAGGGGAGGGCTTGTGCAGACGAGCGCGGCGTTTGCTGTTTTCTGCCTCCCCCTCAAGGGGAGAATGGTGTAATTGGCCAATCCAGCGCGCGTGGAGGGTGGTTGGAGCAACTTCCGTCTTTACGGTGCATGGCAAACCCGTCGCTCAGCCTGGTTTTGCCAACTCCGGATTGAACCAGCCCTGTTTCGGCGCGAAACGCGTGCCGTGCGTATGCGCCAGCGCTTCGAGTCTCTCGCGCAGCACGCCTGCGCCGGTCGTGCGGATGTACTGGATGGGACCACCGCGGAACGGTGCGAAACCGGTGCCGAAGATCACGCCCGCGTCCAGCAGGTCGGCGTCCGCGACCACGCCGTCGTGCAGGCAGGCCACGGCTTCGTTGAGCATCGGCAGGATCAGGCGGTCTTCCAGATCGGCCGGTGCGTGCGAGCCGGCCTCGACTTTCGACTTCTCCGGCCTGCCGTCCTTCCATACATAGAAACCCTGGCCATCCTTCTTGCCGCGCTTGCCGCCCTCGACCTTGTCGGCGATGCCGTTCGGCAATTCGAGCCCGAGGAACGGGCCGAGTTCGCGGCCGACCGACAGCGCGACATCAAGGCCGACAGTGTCGATCAATTCGATAGGTCCCATCGGCATCCCGAAGCGTTTGCCCGCTCGGTCGATCACCGGATCGGGAATGCCCTCGGTATGGCAGCGCACCGCTTCCAGGAGGTACGGCACCAGGATGCGGTTGACCAGGAATCCTGGCGTGCCGAGCACCGGCAGCGGTAGTTTGCCGATGGCTTTCACCCACGCCCACGCGCGCTTTTCGAGCGACGGATCGAGCGCGTCGTGGCGCACCACTTCCACCAGCGGCATCTGCGCGACCGGATTGAAGAAGTGCAGTCCGAGGAACCGCCGCGGTTCGACGACCGCGCCGCGCAGTTCGTTCAGCGGAATCGACGAAGTGTTGGTGGCGATCAGCGCGTCGTTCGCAATTCTTGGTTCGATTTCGCGATACACGGTTTCCTTCGCTTCGCGATTCTCGTAGATCGCCTCGATCGCGAGCTGCGATGACGCGGTGCCTGCACCTTCGACATCCGGCGTCAGGCGCGCCTCCACCGGCGCGATGCGCTCGCGGGTTTTGAGTTTCTTCTCGAAGAGCTTGCGTGCACGCGCCAGCGCCGGCTCCACGAACTTCATCTCGCGGTCTTGCAGCGTCACCTCGAAACCACGCAAAGCGCTCCACGCGGCAATGTCGCCGCCCATCACGCCGGCCCCGATCACGTGCACATGCTGGATGCCGTGGGCGGTGTCGCCTGCGAGTCCCCGCAGGCGTTCGCGCAGGAAGAATATCCGGATCAGATTGTGCGCCGTGGGCGTGCCCGCGAGCTTTGCTACCGAACGTGCTTCCAGCTTGAGTCGCTGCGCGATGTCGCCGCCGCCGCGCCGCCACACTTCGATCAATGCGAACGGTGCGGGGTAGTGCTTGGGCGCAGCCTTCGCCGCGGTCTGCTTGCGCATGATCGGCGCAAGGATTTGCCGCGCGGGCCAGCAGTTGCTGAACCACGCCCGCGCGCGTTGCGCGAATGGCCGCGTGAGCGGGCGCAACGCCAACTTGTGGGCCTCGTCGAGCAACGCATCGGGCGCAGCGAGACGATCGACCAGACCTTCTGCGAGCGCGCGCTCGGCGGATGCCGCGCGTCCGGTCAACATCATCGCAAGTGCCTTGGGCGCACCGATCAGGCGCGGCAGGCGCGCGGTACCGCCCCAGCCCGGATGGATGCCGAGTTGCACTTCCGGCAGCGCGATGCGGGTTTCCGGCGCACGCGCGGCGATGCGCATCCGGCACGCCAGCGCGAGTTCGGTGCCGCCGCCCATGCAGGTGCCGTGGATCGCGGCCACGGTCGGCATCGGCAGGCGCGCGAGACGCTCGAATACGCGCTGGCCGTACTCGATTTCCTCGCGTACGGTGCCCTTTCGATCGTAGCTTTCGAATTCCTTGAGGTCGGCGCCGACCGCGAAACCAGACGGTTTGCCTGAATGGATCACGACCGCGGCGGGGCATTCGATCGCGATGCGTTCCAGCATGCTGTCCAGTTCGTCCAGCAACGATCGTGACAGTGCGTTCACGCCGCTGCCGGCACGATCTAGGCACAGCACGAGGACGCCATCCGCGCCCATCGAGGCATGCCAATGGCTGAATCGCAAACCGTCGAACACTTCTCAATCCTGTAATCGCTGTTTGCGCATCATGATTGATCCCGCAGGGATCGCGGTCAACGTCGGGTGAAGGGATACATGGCCGATATGGAATCGTCAACACAGGAAGTCGAAAACAACCTGCTGGACCGCATCCTTGCGGCGGAGAGTGTGGTGGTGGCATTGCGCTGCGACGACACCGCAGCGGTGACGAATGCGCTGAGGCGCATTGCGCAACGAACCGGCAAGGCGATGTACGTCTGGCGCCGACATGCCGGTTTGTGGCGATTGCGCGGTCGCGACGAAACGGTGCCCGGTGTGGTGCGTCCGGCCGACGTATTGCGTTTTGTCGAACGCAACCCGCACTTCGGCGTGTATTTTCTGGACGAATCCCCGCGGGCGTGGGATCCGGACCTGGTGGCTTTGCTACGCCGGATCACCAAGATCGATCCGCGCCAGTCGAGGCGCGTGGTGTTGCCAGGGACGCTGGCGGATTTGCCGCCCTCACTGCCTGCACGCGAGCTTGCGTGGGGCAGTCCCGTTGTGCCGCCATTGCGCTTGCGGCAGGGGGCCTGGGCGTGGGCGCAATGATGAGCGATGAAAGGCGTCCGGTGCTGGTGGTGGCGTCCTCGCGCGAGGATCGCCGCGTCCTGTTCGATGCGCTGGACGGCATGCGTGTCCTCGACGTCCTCAGTGCGCGCGATGCCATCCATGCGCGCGCGCTGCTCAGGCGCTCGCCGCGCCCGATCCTGGCGGTGCTGGATTTTGCGCATGCGCCTGCGCAGTCGCGCACCTTGTGCGGGGAACTGGACGGCGTGCCGGTGATCGGGTTGTTCGGTGCGGAATTCGGCGCACAGGACGGCCATGCATGTCCGTCGGCCTGCGGAAACGTGAAGGCATGGTTGCGTGCGCCGGTGGACGCCACCGAAGCGGCGGTCCGCATGCGTGAACTGCTGGATGCTCCCGCGCCGCCGGCGCCTTCGCTCGCGCACAGCAGTGAACCCGTTGCTCCCCCGCAGCCACTGCCGGTCGATCCGAACGCGACGCTGCAGATGATCGCCGGTTTGTTGCAGCCGA
>JAICIW010000399.1 GCA_025928735.1 Rhodanobacteraceae bacterium
ACCGGTGCATCGACGAGTTCGGTTTCGAAACACGCGCGCGGGTTCATCAGGCACGACGCGCGCTTGTTTTCGAACACGTGGTCGAGGCAAGCCTGGTTGCAGGCGATGCACGGATTGATCAGCGACGTGCGTCCGCTACGCGCCTTTGCGACCCAGTCCGGATCGGCAAGGAACGGGCGCGCCATCGACACCATGTCTGCATCGCCGCGCGCCAGCACTGCTTCGGCGACTTCCGGCATGTTGATGCGATTGGTGGTGATCAGCGGGATGCCGATGCTTTCCTTCATGCGTCGCGTCACCCAGGTGAACGCCGCGCGCGGCACGCTGGTGACGATGGTCGGAATGCGGGCCTCGTGCCAGCCGATGCCGGTGTTGATCAGGCTCGCGCCGGCGGCTTCGACCTGCTTCGCCAGCGCGACGACTTCATCCCACGCCTGCGCACGATCCACGAGGTCCAGCATCGACAATCGGTAGATGATGATGAAGTCGCGGCCCACCGCTTCTCGAGTACGGCGCACGATTTTGACCGGAAAGCGCATGCGGTTTTCCGCTGAACCGCCCCAGCGATCGTCGCGCTGGTTGCTGCGCTCGGCCAGGAACTGGTTGATCAGGTAGCCCTCCGAGCCCATGATCTCGACGCCGTCGTAACCGGCGTCCTGCGCCAGCTTCGCGCAGCGTGCGAAAGCGCGGATGGTGCGGTCGATGCCGTGGTCCGAAAGCGTGCGGGGCTTGAAGGGCGTAATCGGCGACTTGATCGCGGACGGCGCCACCGACAATGGGTGGAAACCGTAGCGTCCTGCGTGCAGGATCTGCAGACAGATGCGTCCACCCGCGGCGTGCACGGATTCAGTGATGCGGTGGTGCGGCGCCACTCGCCAGCGCGAAGACAAGCGGCTCGAAAACGGTTTGAGCCAGCCCGCGATGTTGGGCGAGAAGCCGCCCGTGACCATCAGGCCGACGCCGCCCCGCGCGCGCGCCGCGAAGTATTCGGCGAGTTTCCCGAAATCACGCGCGTGGTCTTCCAGTCCCGTGTGCATCGAACCCATCAGCACGCGATTGGGCAGCGTGCAGAAGCCGAGATCCAGCGGCGTGAAAAGGTGCGGGAAGGTCGTTGCCATTCCGGCGAGGATGCCGACGCCGTCGCGTGCCGGCAAGTCCAGCCCGCGCTATGCTGCCGCGGTCGCGCCCGGCGTGGCGCAGGGGAAATCGGGAACCGTCATGCATCGTCCGCGCGTCGGCTGGTTGATCGTGCTCATTGCGCTGTTCGTGGGCGCGCCCTTGTCTTCGGTCGCGGCGACGCCGTTCCGGCTGGACGATTTGCAGCGGCTGGTCAAGCTTTCCGATCCGCAACTCTCGCCGGACGGCGGGGCCGTCGCGTTGGTGGTGACCGCGCCGGTCTGGAAAACCGACAAGCACGACACCCGGATCGACGTGGTGGACGTGGCGGGCGGCGCGAAGCGTACCCTGACGCACGATCGCGAGGACGTGTCCTCGCCGCGCTGGTCGCCGGACGGCACGCGCCTCGCATTCCTCGCCAAGGACGACAAGACCAAGCAGTCGCAGATCTACGTGATGCCGATGGCGGGCGGCGACGCGCAGCGCATCACCGACGCGAAAGAGGGCATCGACGAATTCACCTGGAGTCCGGACGGCAGCCGCATCGCGTATATCACGCAAGATCCGCCGGTGAATGAAAAGGCGATCAAGGCACACAACAAGGCGTTCCAGGTCACCGATGGCAACTTTTTGCTGCGCAAGGCGCTGGCGCCTTGGCATTTGTGGGTGGTGGCGGCGACCGGCGGCACCCCGACGCGGCTGACCGAAGGCGACTACTCGCTGCAGACCGATCAGGAAGGCGCGACGCCGCTGGTGTGGAGCCGCGACGGCAAGTCGCTCGTGTTCACGGAATTCCCGAGTCCGTACTGGGGGCCCTCGTTCCGTTCGGTGATCGCGGAAGTTGCCGCCGACGGCAAGGGCAAACCGGTGACGCTGGTCAGCGATCAAGGTGCCAACGATTTCGCCTACGCACCCGGAAGCGACGCATTCGCATTCATGCGCGTGCGCAATGGCGACCAGAACAACGGCAACGCCGTATACGTGGGCGGCCGCGGCAAGACG
>JAICIW010000252.1 GCA_025928735.1 Rhodanobacteraceae bacterium
CAGTGTCTGCAGGTTGGCAAGCGCCTGCTCGTAATGTTTCTGCCGGGTTTGCGCCTCGACCAACCGCAAGCGCGCATAGAAGGCGTCCTGCGGCAACCAGTCGGGATGCTTGATATCCAGCGCCTTCTGGTACGTGGTTTCCGCCGCCGCGAAATCTCCGGCAGCCCCGCTCAGGTCGGCCTTGGCCACCAGCGCCTGCGCGCTGTCGGGCGCCGATGCCAGCGCCTGATCGACATAGCGGCTTGCCGCCGCGGTATCGCCTGCGTCGGCCGCGAGCCGACCCAGTCCCACCAGCGCCAGCGTATTTCCGGGCTCCTTTTGCAACGCGGCTTCATAGGACCGCCTGGCCTGATCCGGCTGCTTCAAGCCGCGTTGGGCATTGCCGCGCAACACCGCAAGTTGCGCCTGCAGCTTGGCATCGAGGCTGCCATCCGGCGCTGCGGTTGCCACCGCCTTGTCGAAGTCGTGGTTGGCAAGCAGGGCCTCGGAAGTCGGTACGACCCAACGCGACTTGGGCACGCCGTGCGCCTTGGCCTTGTCCAACTCGTTCAGCGCATCCTCGGGATTGCCGAGCATCAGCGACGATCGACCAAGCAGCAGCCACGCATCACCGTTCTTGTCGTCGCGTTGCAGGACCTTCTTGGCCTCGATGTAGGCGGCCCGATACTTGCCACTGTCCTGATACTTGAGCCCGGTCGCGACACTGCCCTTGCCGCTGCCGCAAGCGGCAAGCAGCAATCCCATCGCGAGCATCACCAGCCCACGGCGTAGAGCCAAGCCATTCGAGATCTTCATGGTAATCCTCACCCCTGTCGGTTGAGCGGGCGCCGCATCAGTCGGCATCGTTGGGTTTCTTGAGATCATACTTTTCGAGCAGGTCATACAGCGTTGGCCGGCTGACGCCCAGCAACTGGGCAACCTTCGACAGGTTGCCGCCTTCGCGGGTAAGCGCGCGCCGGATGGCACGCTTTTCCGCCTGTGCACGCACTTCGCGCAAGTCCAGCGCTTCATCGGCGCCGCCCGCGTCGAGCCGCAACGCCTCGGGTCCGATCTGCTTGCCCTCGGCCATGATCACCGCGCTGTTGATGGCGTTCTCCAGTTCGCGCACGTTGCCGCGCCACGGGTACGCTTCGATCGCCTTCAATGCCTTGGCAGTGAACCCTCGCAACGATCGGCCGTGACGACTGGAGGCCTGCTCCAGGAAGTGCCGCGCCAGCAGCACCGCGTCACCGGAGCGATCGCGCAATGGTGGCAACTGGATGGTGACCTCCGAAATGCGATAGAACAGATCCTCGCGAAAACGCGTCTCCTGGATGAGCGAACGCAGATCGCGATGGGTCGCGCAAATGATGCGCACGTCCACCGCAATCGGTTCACGCCCGCCGATGCGTTCGACCACGCGCTCCTGCAGGAACCGC
Source organism: Rhodanobacteraceae bacterium (assembly GCA_025928735.1). Classification (GTDB taxonomy): domain Bacteria; phylum Pseudomonadota; class Gammaproteobacteria; order Xanthomonadales; family Rhodanobacteraceae; genus 66-474. The sequence continues at coordinate 1,419 of JAICIW010000252.1, forward strand.
AGCAACTTGGCCTGCAACGCCACCGGCATGTCGCCGATCTCGTCCAGCAGCAACGTGCCGTTGTGCGCCAGTTCGAACTTGCCTTTGGTCTGCTTGTGCGCGCCGGTGTAGGCGCCCTTTTCGTAGCCGAACAGTTCGGCTTCCAGCAGGTTCTCGGGAATGGCCGCGCAATTGATGGCGACGAACGGTCCGGCGCGCCGTGCGCTCAGGCGATGCACCGCACGCGCGACCAACTCCTTGCCGGTGCCGGTTTCACCCAGCAGCAACACGCTGGCGCTGGTCGGCCCGACCTTCTCCACCAGCCGAAACGCCCGGGCCATTGCTTCACTGGTGCCGATGATGCCGTCCATCGCCGCGCCCGATTCGCTTTTCAGCGTGCGGTTCTCGGCCTCGAGTTCATGCACGCGAAACGCGCGGTCCACGATCAGCCGCAGCACCTCGACGTCCAGCGGCTTGGAGCAGAAATCATAGGCGCCCGCACCGATCGCCTTGACCGCGTTGTCGCGATCGCCGTTGCCGGTGGCGACGATGATCTTGGTGTGAGGCGCTTCCTCCAGGATCGAAGCAATGGTCGCGAAGCCCTCGCTGGTGCCGGCCGGATCGGGTGGCAAACCCAGGTCCTGCAACACCACCGCAGGCTGGTGGTTGCGAACCTCGGCCAGCGCGGATTCGCGGTCGCCGGCCACGATCACCGCGTATTCGTCGAAGCTCCAGCGCAACTGCGTCTGAAGTCCGGCGTCATCCTCGACGATCAACAAAGTACGTGCGACCGCACTCATGATGCCGCCCCCACTGCACGCGTCGGTGCCGCGTCATCCGCAGGCTCGGCCAGCGGCAGGCGCACCGTAAACACGCTGCCGCGTCCCGGCGTGCTCTGCACGGCCAGCGCGCCGCCCAGCGCGCGCACGTATTCGCGCGCCTGATACGCCCCGATCCCCATCCCCTTGCTCGCCTTGGTGGTGAAAAACGGCTTGAACAGCCGATTGCGGATGAAATCTTCATCCATACCCATCCCGTCGTCCTCGATTTCGACCATGGCCTGCCCCTCGCCCGATACCAGCCTTACCGAAACATGTCCCTGCGATGTCGCCGCATCCTGCGCATTGCGGATCAGGTGTCCCAACACCGTCGCCAATTGCCCGGCGTCGGCGCGAACCCACAACGATTCCGGCGGCGGGGTCCATCTCGGCTGCGGTGCCTGCGCGCTGCATTCGGCCAGTGCGCGCTCGATGACATCTGCCAACTTCACCCGCGCACGTGCCACCGGCGCTGCTTCGCCCCGCAACTGCTCCAGCAACCGCGTGATCCGCTGCACCGAATTTTCCACCGTCGCCAGCATGTCATCCACGAACGCCGGATTGCTTCGATGGCGTACCGCATTCTGCAGCAGCAGCGACTGCTGGGCCGCGACATTCTTGAGGTCGTGCATCAGGAACGCCGTGAGCCGATTGAAACCCTCGAACTGGCGCGCCTCCGCCAGGCGCCGCGCATTCGCGGCCTGCGCCAGGGTTCCGGCGACCTGGCTGCCCGCGGTCCTGAGCAGGTCGATGTCTTCCCAATCGAGCGCACGCCGCGCCCGTGCTTCGGCCAGCACCACGATGCCCACCAGACGATTTTCAAGCACCAGCGGCACCAGCAGCCACGCACGCGGCAACGCGGCCAATTCGGGCGGCGCCTGCAGGTGCGCATCGCCAAGCGGCGGCGGCTCGCCAAGATCATAGATCCAGCGACGCTCGCACATGAAATCGAACAGCGGCTGATTCGCCGTGATCCTCAGGCCTGCCGGCACCGGCATGTTGGATTGCGCTTCCGGCACCAGCGTGCCGGCGTCATCGCAACTCCACAGGACGCCGGCGGGACTGTCCATGATTTGCTGCATCGCGCGCAGCGCACGAAGCGGCAAGCCCGTGTCGTTGTCGCTGGCCGACAACGTGGCGGTGAGACGCAGCCATTCCTCGCGATAGTCGTGCCGGAAACTGAAAAAGTTCTTGTGCAGGAATATGCGCAGACGCGAACGGACCTGCCCCGAGCCCGCGACCAGCAGCACCGCGAGCAGCGCGAAGAAAATCAGCGTGATTTCCGCAACCCGGCCCCAGTCGCCCCCGTACAGGCGCACGTAGTAACCGCCCACGGCCGTGCCGATGAAATACAGCGCGATCACCAGCAGGCTGGTCGAGTAGAACACCGCGCGCCGCGATACGCCTACTTCAGGCGTCCAACCGCTGTTGCGCGCCGCCGCGGCCACCAACAGGGGCGCCAGCAGCGCGTCGACGAAACCGCGTGCTGCCCACGCGCTCACGTTGAAGTCGCGGTACAGCACGGCATAGGAATACAGGAAGATGTCATAGGCGAACATCACGCCCAACGCGATCACCAGAAACTTGATCGCCCAACGCTGCTCGGCATCGACGTTCCGGAAGATCTGCTCCAGGAACACCACACCGACGAGCGCCAGCACCAGCACCCCCACCGTCGCAAGCGCTGCGTTGAAGGGCAGCGGCAGGAACGGCAGCGGACCGACGGCCGGCAACAGGCAGTACAACGCCAGCGCCACCCACAACGCATGCGTGCCGATGCGCGCGCCGCGCAGCGCCCCGGACATCGAGAAACCGCCGAGCAACGCACCAAGGAATGTGAGCCAGGCGCCGTAGCGCAGGACCTCGCCGGTCAGCAGCCAATAGATCGGCAGCGCGTGCTTCCATTCCGCCCA
>JAICIW010000419.1 GCA_025928735.1 Rhodanobacteraceae bacterium
ACGGGCGTGAGGATTTCCAGTGTGTCGTGCAGTTGTGATTCGATCAGCCATTCCAGATAGCCCGTGAGTCGCCGCGACTTATCGCGCAGGCGGAACATGTCCGCGCGATGAAACAGGTCCAGCGAAACCCGCAGCGGCGCCAGTGCAAGAATCGGCGGATTGGACAACTGCCAGCCATCGGCGCCGGGCGTGGCGTCGAATTCGGGCCGCATCTCGAAGCGCGTGGCTTCGTTGCGGCCCCACCATCCTTCGAAACGCGGCAGCGTCTCGCGCGCGTGGCGCGCGTGCACGAACGCGCCGGCCACCGCGCCCGGACCGGAATTGAGGTACTTGTAGGAACACCACGCGCCGAAATCGCAATCGCTGTCGTGCAGGCGCAAGTCGATGTTGCCGGCCGCGTGCGCGCAATCGAAGCCGACCGTGCAGCCCTGCGCGTGCGCCAGTTTCGTGATCGCAGCCAGGTCGAACGATTGTCCGGTCAGGTATTGCACGGCGGGCAGCAACACCAGCGCGATGCGCCGGCCGTGTTGCGCGAGGGCGCGCTCGATCGCTTCCATCGAAAGCGTGCCGCGCGCTTCATCGGCGTCCAGCTCGATCAGCGCCCCGGCTGGATCGTAGCCGTGGAAGCGGATTTGCGAGGACGCGAGGTCGCGGTCCGACGGAAAGGCGTGGCGTTCGATCAGAATCGCGTGACGTTCCGGCGTCGGGCGGTAGAAGCTCACCATCAACAAATGCAGGTTCACGGTGAGCGAATTCATCGCCACCACTTCGACGGGCTCGGCGCCGACCACTTCGGCAAGGCCCTCGCGCACTTCCGCGTGGTACGGCAGCCACGGATGCCGCGCGCGCAGGTGACCCTCCACGCCCAGCCGCGCCCAGTCGTCCAGTTCGTCGAGCAACGCCTGCCTGATGCCGCGTGGCTGCAGGCCAAGCGAATTGCCGACCAGATAGGTTTGCTCGCCACCGGCGTGTGGCGGAATCAGGAATTCGTTGCGAAAGCCGCGCAGCGGATCGCCGTCGTCCTGCGTACGCACCCATTCGGCGTCCGCGCGAAAATCTGAAGAATGCGACATGGTGAAACGTGAGCCTTTGGCCGCGATCGTTGCGGCTGTCGTGAAAAGCCGGGGCGTGGATATCCATTCTGGTGTTGCATGGATGCGACCGTTCTCCGTAGCGGCAATCTCGGCCCGCCGCGATGATGGACGATCGCAAAGAACTATTTTTCCACCGCGCCCACGATCGACTGGCATCCGGCATCGAACGTCGAACTCCAGGCGGCGACCGCGCCGGCTGGCCGGATGCAGCGCACCTGGATCGCCAGATTGGAACGGTACGCGTAGATCTCGGTATACGCATTTTTCTCGTGGTTTTCCGTCGCGGTGTAGCGCAGGCTGGACGCATCGTCCGATGAAGTGATCGCCACGTAGCCCGGCAGCTTGCGCGCGCGCGCGGTGCCGTCGCTCAGGAATTTCTGGAACCCCTGCACGCCGTCGACCTGCTCGGTCGTGACCGTGATGCGTGCCAGCGAGTTCGCGTCGCCGGGATTTTTCACCTGCAGCGCGACAAACTGGCGCGGGCCGTCCAGCTTCTCCATCAACATCGGCCATGCGTCGGGCGCAGAGAATTTCACCGCGCCACCGGCCAGAGAATAATCGGCACCGAACGCCGCCGGTGTGATTGCGAGCGCACAGACGCCGAACAGCGCCAGCAGCGAACCTGTGTTGCGATTCATGAAACCTCCGCAGGAGCATTGAATCGTTGTTTGGGCAAGCCCAGCCATTCCAGTG
>JAICIW010000368.1 GCA_025928735.1 Rhodanobacteraceae bacterium
TGCGCGGTGGACCTGACCACGCCCGGCGTGCCGGCGGCGGACGGCAGCTTCGCCAAGAGCAAGGCGTTCACCTGGCTGCAACAGCACGGCGCCGCATTCGGCTTCCACCTTTCGTTTCCGCCCGGCAACCCGTACGGCTACGAGTACGAACCGTGGCACTGGCGTTACATTGCGGCAGAACAACCGGCGCGCTCGCACTGACGGGACATCGACGTCGTAGGTTGGCGCTGAGCCGGGCTTCATCCGGCAAAGCCCAACGCACGCAGCGGACCGTTGTTGGGCTTCCGCCGATGAAGCCGGCGTCAGCCCAACCTACGCGCGATCGGACAATTTGAAGTCGGTGTATTGGAATCGGTTGTCGCGCAAGGTCGAAGCACCTCGCTCGAGACGCAACGGCTCGGCGAACAATGGGCCGGCATAACTCAGCGTGTGGAACTCGCCGCGCTCGCCACAGGGATCGACCGCAACGGGCAAATCGTGGAGCAGCGACGGATCGTACTCGCGGCCGCTGAACGATCCATCGAGCTGTTGCGTATCCACGCACGTCAGCACCGCGCGGTGTCCCTGCGCGTGGAATCTTCGAGCCAGTTCCTGGGTGTCTGCGCCCCAGAGCGGGAAGACCCCGCGCCAGCCGGCACCCGCAAGTTGCCGTTCGCGATACGCGCGTACGTCTTCGAGAAACAGATCCCCGAACGCACAGTGTCGGAGGCCGGGCCAACGCTCGCGGGCTTGCCGCAGCGCGTTTTTGTGCGCAGCTTCGTAGGCGGCATTGCTGGACGGCCAATCGATCCGGCATTCGATCAGGGGCAGTCCGATGGCGGCGACCTGGGCTTGCAGGACGTCGCGCCGGATGCCGTGCATCGAGACCCGCTCGAATTTGCCGGTGATCGTCGTGAGCAGCGCGACGACCTGCCACGCGGAATCGTCCCGCAATGCCGCGAGCGCCATCAGGCAGTCCTTGCCGCCGCTCCAGGACAGCAGGATGGGCGTCGGCAAATCGTTCACGGCAGCAACGGGCTCTCAATCATGACCGGGGCTCCAACGCAGCGTCAGCATGAAATTGCGTCCGGGCTGGTTGTAGAACCAAGCCGTCTCATAGTGCTTATCGAACACGTTGTTGAACGCCAGTTGCAATTTCCAGTCCCGATTGAATTGCCAGCCCGCGCGCATGTTGGTCAGCGCGTAACCACCCAGCGGATGCTGGTTGGCAATGTCGTCGTATGTGCGCGCGGCGAGATACCAGCTTGCACCGAAACTGAAACGCCCGAAACTGCGGTCGGCATCGAAGCGCGCACTCTGGCGCGGACGCCGCGGCAACTCGTTGCCATCGTAGAAACCGCCCGTGGCATTGTCGCGTGCATTCATCAATGTCGCGGTCGCGCGCACTCCCCATCCGGCCAGCTTGCCGCCGACCACGCCTTCCAGTCCTGTGATGCGCGCGCGGTCGATGTTGTTCGGCAGATTGAGCGCGGCGTCCCAACTGATCATGTCGCTGACGTCGTTGCGATAGACCGACAGCGACCAATGGCCCCATTCGGGCGTGCCGCGCAGCCCGACTTCGATATTGCGCGAGCTTTCCGGCCGCAGGTTCGGATTGGAAAAGCCGGGGTAGTACAGATCATTGAACGTGGGCGCGCGGAACGCGGTGCCGTAACTCGCGGTGACACGCAGATCCCTGGCGAAAGTCCAGCCCCACAACAGGCTGCCGGTCGTCTTGCCGCCGAACTGGCTGTTGTCGTCGTGCCGCGCGTTGGCCTGCAGTGACTGTGCGCCGAAGCTGTGCTGCCATTGCGTGAACAGGCCACGGTTGGTGCGCGCATCTTCCGTGAAAACGTAGTTGCTTGCGATGGTTTCGCGCTGCCAATCCATACCGGCGCTGAGCAAACCACCCGGCATCGCGACGTCGGCCTGCAGCGAACCCAGCGTGCGACGGGTGTCGAAATGATCGACATACACGCCCTGCAGGAAGTCTTCATCGAAATCCGCGCTGCTGCCCACGCGCAGCGACAGATTCAACGCATTGCTGGGGCGAAAGTGCAATTGCCCGCCCAGAACTTGCGTCGCGTACGCGTCTGCGTCACTGAATGATCCGTCGTACTTGTTGAGCCCCTCGGTGCGCATCGCCAGCGCGTCGGCGCTCCACTGACCGTTGAATTGGTACGCGCCGTTGACAGTCAGTGCGTTGTCGTGGACGCCGTCGCGATCGGGCTGGTCGGCGAAGCAGCCCGCAAACGCTTCCGCCGCGCCCACCCGGCACGCGTTGATGCCCTTGGTCTGGTCATGCGTGGCCTGCACCGAAATCCAGCCTTTGTCGCCGGCCGCCGAAAATCCGCTCGATGCGCTCCAGTGGCGGTAGCTGCCGACGCCCACGCTTGCATTGGGCGTGAACGTGCCCGGCGCGTGGCGCAGGAAAATCTGGATCACGCCGCCGATCGCCTCGGAACCGTACAGACTCGAAAACGGACCGCGCACGATTTCGATGCGCTGGATCTGGTCGACCGGGAATTGCTGGATCGGCGTGGTGCCGGCCGTCGCCGACCCGATGCGGATGCCA
>JAICIW010000151.1 GCA_025928735.1 Rhodanobacteraceae bacterium
CACGGCAGCGGCACCGACGGCTATCGCAACTACGGTCGCGAGCACGTGATCCGGATCGACGGCAAGCCGGACATCGCGGGTTCGTCCGATCCGATCTTCCGTGGCGACGCCGCGAAGCACAATCCGGAAGACATGCTGGTGACTGCGCTCTCCACCTGCCACATGCTGGCCTACCTGCACGTCGCGACTCTCGCGGGTGTCGTGGTGACGGCCTACACCGACACCGCCGAGGGCACCATGGTGACTGAAGGCAATGGCGGGCATTTCACGGAAGTGGTGCTGCACCCGGTGGTGACGGTCACGCCTGCGAGCGACCCCGCGAAAGCCGAAGCGGCCCACGCGGACGCGCATCACGCCTGCTTCGTCGCCGCATCCGTCAATTTTCCGGTGCGCTGTGAGCCGCGCATCGTCGTCGAAACCGCCTGAATCCAGCAGGACAACCCATCATGAGCAAGGAAATCGTTCTCGCCTTTTCCGGCGGCCTCGACACCAGCTTCTGCGTACCGTATCTCGCGGAGCGCGGCTGGGCCGTGCACACCGTGTTCGCCGACACCGGCGGCGTGGGCGAGGACGAGCGCGCGTACATCGAAGCGCGCGCGAGGGAATTGGGTGTCGCTTCGCACGTCACGGTGGATGGCGGTCCGGCGTTGTGGGACCACTTCGTCAAGCCGTTCGTGTGGGCGGGCGAAGGCTACCAGGGCCAGTATCCGTTGCTGGTTTCCGATCGCTATCTGATCGTCGAAGCCGCGCTCAAGCGCGCGGCCGAACTCGGCACCCGCGCGATCGCGCACGGCTGCACCGGAATGGGCAACGACCAGGTGCGCTTTGATCTCACGGTGAAGGCGCTGGGCGATTTCGAGATCGTCGCGCCGATCCGCGAAATCCAGAAGGAACACACTGCGGTACGGGCGTACGAGCAGGAGTACCTGGAGCAGCGCGGCTTCGATGTCCGCGCCAGGCAGCAGGTCTACACCATCAACGAAAACCTGCTCGGGGTGACGCTTTCGGGTGGCGAAATCGATCGCTGGCAGACGCCCGGCGAAGAAGCACGCGGCTGGTGCAGGCCGCGCAGCGAATGGCCATCCGAACCGCTGCGGGTAAAGATCGGGTTTGCCGGGGGCGAGGCGCACACGTTGAATGGCGAACGCATCGTCGGACACATGCTGTTGGCGAGGTTGAACCAATTGTTCGCGAAGTACGGTGTCGGCCGCGGGCTCTACACCGGCGACACCACGATCGGCCTGAAGGGCCGCATCGTGTACGAAGCACCGGGCCTCGTCGCTTTGCTCATCGCGCATCGGGCGCTCGAGGAAGCCGTCCTGAGCAAACACCAGAACCGGTTCAAGCCGGAAGTCGCGCACAAGTGGGTGGAACTGGTGTACGAAGGCTTCTTCCACGATCCGCTCAAGACGGATCTCGAAGCGTTTCTGGAGTCCAGCCAACGCTGCGTCGTGGGCGAAGTCACGCTGGAAACCTGCGGCGGTCGCGTGGATGCAGTCGCGGTCGATTCCGCCCACGTCCTCAATGCCAAGGGCGCGACCTACGCGCAGACCGCGGATTGGGGCGTCGCGGAAGCGGAAGGTTTCATCAAGCTGTACGGCATGAGTTCCACGCTGTGGGCCGAGGTCAATCGCAAGGCGGCCAAGGACTGATCCGGATGGGTATCTTTCAGATCACCACGGACAAGCGTCGGCTCGACATCGACGTGATCTACCGCTTCCTGTGCAACGAGGCCTATTGGAGCCGCGGCATCCCGCGCGAGGTGGTGGAGCGTGCCATCGAGGGTTCGCTGTGTTTCGGCGGCTATCTGGATGGGCGCCAAGTGGCATTCGCGCGGGTGGTCACCGATGGCGCCACCTTCGGTTATCTCGCGGACGTGTTCGTGGTGCCGGCGCATCGCGGGCAGGGCCATGCCAAAACCCTGATGGCGGCGATCATGGCGCACCCGCGACTGCAAGGGCTTCGCCGCTTCAGCCTTGCCACCAGTGACGCGCACGGATTGTATGCAGGCTTCGGTTTTGCTGCTCCCGCGTCGCCACGATCCTTGATGGAAAGGCTCGATCCGGATATCTACACCCGGACGCCGGACCAGCCATGAACGCGCTCCTCCATCAGACCTTGGCGCAATTGAAGGCGTTGGTCGGCTTCGACACGCGCAATCCGCCGCGCGCGATCGGCACGGGCGGGATCTTCGATTACCTGCGCGCGCAATTGCCGGGCTTTGATATCGCGGTAAGCGATCACGAGGCGGGGGCGGTCAGCCTGTTTGCCGTGCGCGGCCAGCCGAAGCTGCTGTTCAACGTGCACCTCGACACCGTGCCGGATTCGCCGCGATGGAGTGCCAATCCGTTCGATTTGCGCGTGGATGGAGATCGCGCCATCGGGCTTGGCGCTTGCGACATCAAGGGTGCGGCGGCGGCACTGCTTGCGGCGACCAACGCATCGGGCGGTGACATGGCACTGCTGTTCACCACCGACGAGGAAGGCGCCGATCCGCGTTGCGTTCGCGCATTTCTGGAAAGCCGGTCGGCATTCGCGAAAGTCATTGTCGCGGAACCCACACGCTGCAAGGCCGTGCTCGCGCACCGCGGCATCCAGTCGGTGCGCGCGCGGTTCGAAGGCCGTGCGGGTCATGCATCGGCCGCGCAGAGGCCGACCGATAGCGCACTTCATCAGGCGGTGCGTTGGAGCGCAGCAGCCCTGGATTTCGCCGAATCGCGGTCGCAGGAGAGCTTCGGTGGATTGCAGGGCATGCGGTTCAATCTCGGCCGCATCGAGGGCGGCATCAAGGCCAATGTGATCGCGCCAGAGGCGGAACTCCGTTTCGGAATGCGTCCGCTTCCGTCGGTAAATATGGACGATCTGCTGGAAGACCTGCGCACGCTTGTCGAACCTGCCCCCGCGGCCTTCGAAGAAACTTTCCGCGGACCGCCGTTGCCTGCGAATGCGGCCGATGCGGAACAGTGCCTGCGCGAGGCACGCGCGCTCGCGCAGAGTCTGGACATTCCGGTCGGCGATGCCGTCGACTTCTGGACCGAGGCCGCGCTGTTTTCCAAGGCCGGTTGCACGACCTTCGTGTACGGGCCGGGCGACATCGCGCAGGCGCACAGCGCCGACGAATGGGTGTCGCTGGATGAACTCGAAGCTGCGGCACGAACGTATCTGCGAATCACGGAGAAATCGTCATGAACCGTTTTGCCATCGAAACTGCAGGTGCGGAATTGGACGCAACCGTGCGACCCCATCGGAGGTCGCTTCCGGTGGTCCACGCGTGAGGATGCCATCGGCATGAGCGAAGTACGCAACACCATCGTGCGCCTGCTGTCGGCGATGGGCAGCGCGCGGGAAGTCCAGCAGTACCTGAAACGTTTTTCGCAACTGGATGCGAAGCGTTTTGCCGTCGTGAAGGTCGGCGGTGCAGTGCTGCGGGATGATTTGACCGAGCTTGCCTCGTCGCTGACGTTCCTGCAGCGCGTCGGTCTGACGCCAATCGTGGTGCACGGCGCCGGTCCGCAGCTCGACGATGAACTCACGAAAGCGGGCATCGAAAAGCGCACGGTGAACGGTCTGCGCGTGACGCCGCCGCAGGCGCTCGGCATCGTGCGGCGGGTGTTCCATCAGCAGAATCTCGCGCTGGTCGATGCCTTGCACGCGATGGATACACGCGCGACCTCGGTGGTGTCCGGCGTGTTCGCCGCGGACTGGCTGGATCGCGCGAACTGCGGACTGGTCGGCAAGGTCAAGCGCATCGAACTTGCGCCCATCGAGGCGAGCCTGCGCATGGGTTCGATTCCGATCCTCGCCAGTCTTGGCGAAACCGACGAGGGCCAGATCCTCAACGTCAACGCCGACTTCGCGGCCAACGAACTGGTGCGGGTGCTGCAGCCCTACAAGATCGTATTCCTGACCGGCACGGGCGGTTTGCTGGATGGCGCCGGCAAGGTCATCGACTCGATCAACCTGTCGACCGAATATGAACCCCTGATGGCGCAGCCGTGGGTGAGCGGCGGCATGCGGCTGAAGCTTGAGCAGATCGCGGACGTATTGCGCGACCTGCCGTCGGCATCGTCTGTGTCGATCACGCGGCCGTCCGAACTGGCCAAGGAACTGTTCACCCACAAGGGATCCGGCACGCTGGTGCGTCGCGGCGAGAAGGTGCTGCGGTTCGATTCGTGGGAGGGTGTCGACAAGGATCGGATGCGCGCGTTGATCGATTCCAGCTTCGCGCCGCGTCATCTGGCGGCCGACTACTTCGAGCGCATCCGGCCGTACCGCATTTACGTCAGCGAAAATTACCGTACCGCAATGATCCTGACGCTGGAAGATGTCGACAAAGGGCAGGGCGTGCCCTATCTCGACAAGTTTGCAGTACTCGAGGATGCGCAAGGCGAAGGCCTTGGACGTGCGGTTTGGCAGGTCATGCACGCGGAGAACCCGCAACTGTTCTGGCGTTCCCGTCACGGCAACCGCATCAACGCGTTCTATCACGAGCAGTCGGACGGCTGCTTCAAGGCGCCGACGTTCAAGGTTTTCTGGTACGGCCTCGGCGCCGATTTCAAGACGATCGAACGCTGCGTGGCGCATTGCGTGCAGCGGCGGCCAAGCCTCATCGATTGACATGGAAACATCCGTGAAGACAGTAGGTATTGTTGGTGCGCGGGGGCATACGGGCGCCGAACTGATCCGCTTGATCGCGGCGCATCCGTCGCTGGATCTCGCATTCGTTTCCTCGCGCGAGCTGGACGGGCAGCGTGTCGATGCCCACAACGATGCGTACGCCGGCGATTTGCGTTACGAAAACCTCGATCCGCCAACCGTCGCTGCCCGCCAGGTGGATGTCGTGATCCTCGCGCTGCCGAACGGCAAGGCAGCCGCATTCGTGCAGGCCATCGACGCGGCGGCGCCCCAGACGCTGATCGTCGATTTGTCGGCCGACCATCGCTTCGATGGAAGGTGGTACTACGGGTTGCCTGAACTCACGCGCGGCAAATGGCACGGCGAGCGCCGCATCAGCAATCCGGGCTGCTACGCGACCGCGATCGAGTTGGCGGTCGCGCCCGTGAAGGACTTGCTGGCCGCGCCGCCGGTCTGTTTCGGCGTCTCGGGGTATTCGGGCGCGGGCACCACGCCTTCGGACAAGAACGATCCGGAGAAACTTCGGGGCAACCTGATGCCGTATGCATTGACGGGGCACGTCCACGAAAGGGAAGCCTCCTTCCAACTCGGCCTGCCCGTCGAGTTCATGCCGCACGTCGCGCCGCACTTTCGCGGCCTCACGGTGACGACCAATCTGTATCTGTCGCGCGCGCTGAAGCGGGACGAGGTGCTGACGCGCTTTCGGGATGCATACGGGGATGAGAAGCTCGTGCGTGTCGTGGACGAGCCGCCGTGGGTCAGTCGGGTCGCGGGCCGGCATCATGCGGAAATTGGCGGATTCGCATTGTCCGCCGATGGCCGGCGCGTGGTGATCGTGGCGACGCTGGACAACCTGCTGAAGGGCGCGGCGACGCAGGCGATGCAGAACATCAACATCGCACTTGGCTTCGACGAATACATGGCCATACCGCTTGAAACCCCTCTCCCTTCGGGAGAGGGGCAGGGGTGAGGGTCCGCCCTTCACACGCACTTTCACAGAATCCCGAACCCTCATCCGGCGCTTTGCGCCACCTTCTCCCGGAGGGAGAAGGCACAGCAGGAGAACGCCGGCATGACCAACACCCTCTGGCAAAAATCCGACAGCACGGTCGATGCGAAGATCATGCGCTTCCTGGCCGGCGATGACGTGTTGCTGGATCGCGAGTTTTTCCTGCACGACATCACGGCGAGCAAGGCGCATGTGGAAGGGCTGGCAAACATCGGCGTGGTGACTGCCGATGAAGGGGCCGCGTTGAAGCGTGAACTCGACGCGCTGGCTGGCGATTTCCGCAGCGGCGCGTTCGTGCTGGACGATCGTTTCGAAGACGGCCATTCGGCTATCGAGGCGCGGTTGACCGAACGCCTGGGGGACGCTGGACGCAAGGTCCACACGGGCCGCAGC
>JAICIW010000003.1 GCA_025928735.1 Rhodanobacteraceae bacterium
ACAACCAGAACAACGGCAACAGCGCCAAGTAACCTTTTGCACGCTCATGGCGTTCGAACCGGCGCGACTCGATCGCGCCGGTTTTTTTACGCGCGTTTCGGCGGTCAGGTCCTCGATGGTTGGCGGTGCGCAACCGGCAACGCGCGAACGTGACTTGTGGGGTATGACCGCGCCGCGCCGATCACGCATACTCGGGCGCTCCCGAGCGCCTTCGCAGGCCGGGGACGTTGCTCAATCAACCGGGGATCCCTCATGAAATCCAGTCGCCTTGCCGTCGCCCTCGCGTCGCTGCTGTTGTGCAGCGCGCCCGCCTTCGCAGCTTCTTCTGCCAGCGCCAACGAGCCAGCGCAAACACCGAACCAGGACATCCAGGTGGGCAGTCTGACCGAGCGGCTTTCCAAACCGATGTCGTCCGTCACCCACGGCAGCGTCACGGTTGAAGGCAAGCCCATCAGTTACCAAGCCGAAGCGGGAACGCTGGTGCTGGATGGGACCGGCGCGGACGAAGGCAAGCCGCAGGTCGCGATGAGTTACGTCGCGTACTTCAAGCAGGGCGCCGACGCGTCCAAGCGCCCGATCACCTTCATCTACAACGGCGGTCCCGGTTCCTCGACCGTGTGGCTGCACATGGGCGCGTGGGGTCCGAAGCGCGTCGTTACCAACGACGACACGCACACGCCGGCCGCGCCGTACCAGCTCGTCAACAACGATTACAGCCTGCTGGATGCCAGCGATCTCGTCTTCATCGACATGCCCGGTACGGGCTTCGGCCGCCTGCTTTCGCAAGGCAAGGACGACGCCGCGCGTGCCCGCAGCCACAAGGAACTGGCCAAGAAGTATTGGGGCGTGGATGCCGATGCCGAGGCGTTCGCGAATTTCATCACCCAGTTCATTTCCGGCCACCACCGCTGGAACTCGCCCAAATACCTGTTCGGCGAAAGCTACGGCACCACCCGCTCGGCGGTGCTTTCCAATCTGCTGCAGAGTCGCTACGACGTCGATCTCAATGGCGTGATGCTGCTGTCGCAGATCCTCAACTTCTCGCTCAGCATCGACGGCTCCGACGCGAACCCCGGCATCGACATGCCCTACGTGCTGGCGCTGCCGACCTACGCCGCTACGGCGTGGTACCACCACAAGCTGCCGAAGTTCGAAGGCAACGCGCTCGCGCCGCTGCTGAAGGAAGTGGCTGCGTTCGCCACCACCGACTACGAGCAGGCGTTGTCGGCGGGTTCGCTGCTGGACGCGAATCGAAAGCAGGCCATCGCGGCGAAGCTGCACGACTACACCGGATTGCCGGTCGATTATTTGATGAAAGCCAACCTGCGCGTCACCGGTGGCATGTTCGAGCAAGAGTTGCAAAGCGGCACCGACATCACCACCGGCCGCCTCGACACGCGCTTCTCCGGCCCGAGCATGGACCCGCTGGCCAAGACCCGCGCCTACGATCCGCAGTCGGCGGCGATCAGTTCGGCCTACGTGTCGGCGTTCAACGATTACGTGCGCCGCGACCTCAAGTTCGGCGATGGCATGAGGTTCCGGCCATCGGTGTACGGCGCCGAGGATTTCCACTGGGATCGCGAGCACAAGGCGCCGGGCATGCGCTTCTCGCGCGGCGCGCTCAACGTGATGCCCGATCTCGCGGCAGCGATGAAGTACAACCCGGACCTGAAAGTGAAATTGTTCGGCGGCTTCTATGACCTCGCCACACCGTACTACACCGCGATTTACGAGATGCAGCATCTGCCGATTCCCGATTCGCTGCGCCAGAACATCAGCTACGCATTCTTCCCGTCGGGCCACATGGTGTATGCGCACATTCCCTCGCTGAAGAAGCTGCACGACGATGCCGCAGCCTTTATCGATTCGACCAGCCACCAAAACGGCAACTCGAAGTAATCGTTGGCACCTGACAGGCGGCATACCACCGGCGCGACGCAAGCCGCGCCGGTTTTTTCATTCCCGC
The DNA here is from genome assembly GCA_025928735.1 of Rhodanobacteraceae bacterium. GTDB lineage: Bacteria > Pseudomonadota > Gammaproteobacteria > Xanthomonadales > Rhodanobacteraceae > 66-474. The sequence continues at coordinate 1,967 of JAICIW010000003.1, forward strand.
CCGAACCGCGTGATCTCGTCGAGTGCGGCTTCGGCACACCGCACGCTGCGGCCGGCGCTTTGATCTTCGATCTTGCTGGCATAGCCCATCCGGCGCATCGCCCACACCACGACCACGAGCGATGCGAGGCCCGCCAGACCGCTCGCGATTGCCCAACGGGCAAAGACCGGCGACCACAGCTCAACCCCATAGGCGGCCAGGTTCACCCACAACACCGGAATCCATATGAAGCAACCGACCACGGCGTTGACCGGTGTTTCCACGCGCACCCGGAACGCGCGCAACTCGGCGAGCTTGCGCTGGATGTCGAGCACCGGTGCCGCATAGTCGATGCGATGGATCAGATAAAGATTGCGCGCTGCAAAGACGATCAGGAGCACGCCGTAGGCGTGCGCCACCACGCCGCAAACCAGCACGTCCGGCCTGTGCAAATGGCTTGCCCAGAGCGCGCCACCGCAAATCGCAAGCACGACGCCGATCGCCAATTGCAGGAGTTGCCCCCACCACAACGGGCGCAGCGCCCCGCGCGCCCGATCCAGGCGCCGGTCGTGGACATCCGCGCGCAGGAGTGCTTCCAGACCGTCCTGCCGCAAACTCATCTCGGTCCAGGCCTGCTTCATTTCGTCTAGATCCATGGTCATGCTCCGATCGGTGCAGCGGTCATGTCCGCGCGCAGTTTCTGCTTGATGCGGTTGAGCTTGGTCGCCACGTTGGTTTCGCTGATGCCGAGCACGTCGGCGATCTCCGCGTAGCTGTGGTCTTCCAGATACAGCAGCACCAGTGCGCGGTTCAGCGCATCGAGCCGCGCGATGAAGGCGTGCAGCGCGGCAATGCGCTCGTCGCGCTCCATCGCTTCGTGCTGGGTGTTGCCCGGGCCCGCCACGGTTTCCAGCTGCGCGGGATCGAGCGGCTCGAGATGATCCGCACCCGATCGCCTTGCGTTGCGGGCATACGAGATGGCGACGTTCAATGCGACGCGGTACATCCAGGTGGTGAATTTCGCGCAACGCTCGTCAAATCTGCCGAACGAGCGCCACAGTTGCGCCGCGATTTCCTGGGCCAGGTCATCCCGGTCGTGGCGATCGCGGGCATAGACGCCCGCAACCTTGAACACGATCCGCCGGTGTTCGCGCAGCAGTGCTTCGAACCGTTGTTGATCGAGCCTTCCGCGCATGACTTTCCCCGTGGATTCACGACATGATTCGCGGGCGCGCGAAAAAAGTCACACGCCACGCACCATCACCTACAATGCCGGCACTTCCGGATGACTACCGTGGCCGCCCCCGAACTCCACATCAAGCGCTACCTGATCACGGGCCTGCTTGCCTTCATCCCGGTGTGGATCACCTGGGTGGTGTTCAAGTTCGTGTTCACGCTGCTGGCGGGCGTCGGCGCACCGCTGGTCACGGGCATCATCGAATTGATCGGGCTGGGCGCGCCGCAGGCCGCGCAGGCGTTGCACCGCGACTGGGTGGTGTCGATCCTCGCCTTCATCCTGACGCTGGTGGCGCTCTACCTGCTCGGCTGGTTGTCCACCCGCGTGATCGGGCGGCGCATCCTCGGACGCGTGGATCGCCTGCTGGAACGTCTGCCGCTGGTCCACACGATCTACGGCGGCGTCAAGAAATTGATGACGCTGATGCGCAACAAACCCGGCGGCACGCAACGCGTGGTGCTGATCGATTTTCCCTCGCCGCAGTTGAAATCGGTAGGGTTCGTCACCCGCACCTTCATCGACGCCGCCGGTCGCGAAATCGCCGCGGTGTACGTGCCGACCACGCCCAACCCCACCGGCGGCTACCTCGAACTGGTACCGACCGAACGTCTGGTCGCCACCGACTGGAGCATGGACCAGGCGATGGCCTTCATCGTCTCGGGCGGCGCGGTCGGGCCCGAACAGTTGCCGGATGTGGAAGGCACGCCGGCGCGCGCGGTCCAAGCCACGGACCGGATCGCATCGTGAGTCGGGCCGCGACGGATTCCACCGCCGATCTCCGCTGCTTCCTGGCATTGCTGCCCGACGCGGCCAGCCTGCAAAACCTGCGACGTTGCCGCGATACGCTGGAACGCACCATCGCCGGCGCCGCGCGCGGCGTGCGCTGGATCGAACCCGCCGCGTTGCACATGACCTTGCGCTTCCTCGGCGAATCGGGCAGCGCGCAGATCGATTATTTCAAGCACATGCTGCCGACGCTGGCACCATCCCTGCCACCCATTTCGACGCGCCGCTTCGGCGTCTGGCCCAACCGGGCTCGGCCGCGGCTGCTGGTGCTTGAACTCGAACCGAGCGAGGCGCTGTCGGATCTTGCAGCTGCGTGCGAAGCGCATGCGCGCAAGGCCGGCTTCACGGCGGAAACCCGCGACTTCCGCGCGCACATCACACTCGCACGCCTGCGCCCCGGCTGTGCATTCGGCATCCTGCCCCATCCTCCGCCGTCGATCGCGTTCGACGCGGTCGCGTTGATGCAAAGCACGCTTGCGCAACCGGCCTCGACGTACACCGAACTTGCTCGCGTGGCCCTTGCAGCGCCGACACCGTAGGTTGGGCTGAACACGGATTCATCCGTGTGAAGCCCAACGATGCACCCCGCGTATTGATGTTGGGCTTCTTCCGGAGGGATCCGGAGTCAGCCCAACCTATACGGCGACGCGCGTGTCGGGCATCGGCAGCGTCACCCGGCTGCCCCACCGCGATTTCAATTCGCCCGCCAACGTGGAGCGCCCCGGGTCTTCGCCGTGCACGAGGCAGACCGGCGGATGTCCCGCAATCTTCCCGTACCACGCCGACAACCCGTCCTTGTCGGCATGCGCGGACAGGCCGCCCACCGTATGCACCTGCGCGCGCACCGGAATGTCATCGCCAAACAGCCGCACGCGTTTCGCGCCATCCACGATGATCCTCCCCAAGGTGCCGGCCGCCTGGTAACCGACGAACACGACGTGCGCGGACGGATTGGCAAGGTTGTGGCGCAGATGATGGCGAATGCGTCCGCCCGTGCACATGCCGGAACCGGCGATGATCACCGCGTGATCGTGGATGGCGTTGATGGCGCGCGATGCGGCCCCGTCCTCGGCAAGCGTCAGGTTCGGCAGACGCAACGGCTGCGGACGCGTCGCCCACAATTTCCTCGCCGCTTCGTCGAACAGGTTTTCGTGGCGATCGTAGGCCGCGGTGACGCGGATCGCCATCGGGCTGTCGAGGAACAGCGTGAACGCGCCGAGGTTCCACGCATCGAAATGCTCGGCAAAGAAATACAACAGCTCCTGGGTACGTCCCACCGCGAACGCGGGGATCACCACGTTGCCGCCGTCCCGGTGCGCGGCCGCGAAAATGGACGCGAGTTCCGCGATCGTGTCCTGATGCGACTTGTGCAGGCGATCGCCGTAGGTCGATTCCATCACCACCAGATCGGCCGCAGGAACCGGCGCGGGATCGCACAGGATCGGCGTGTGGTCGGGACCGAGGTCACCACTGAACACCAGCTTGCGCGATATCGCATTTTCCGTTGCTTCGATTTCCACGATCGCGGAACCCAGGATGTGGCCCGCATCGCGCAGCGTGAGGCGCACGCCGGGCAGGATGTCACTCGGCGCATCGTATTCGACCGGTCGCATCCGCTGCATCGCCGCGTCCACATCATCCTGCGTATACAGCGGCACGGACGGTTTTTGCCCCGGTTGCAGATGCCGGTTGTCCTGTTCGGCCTCCATCTGCGCGATGTGCGCTGAGTCGCCCAGCATGATGGACGCCAGATCGATGGTGGCCGGGTGGGTGAAGATCGGCCCCGCGAATCCGCGCTTCGCCAGCAGCGGCACGCGCCCGGAATGGTCGATATGCGCGTGGCTCAACACCAGCACGTCGATGGACGCCGGCTCGAACGGAAAATCATCGGCGTTGCGTTCGTCGGCCTTGCTTTCGCCCTGCGGGCGATTCGGCCGTCCCTGGCGCTCACCTTGCACCATCCCGCAATCGAGCAACACGCGTTTGCCCGCGACTTCCACGAGATGGCACGATCCGGTCACCTCGCCCGCCGCGCCGTGAAACACGATTTCCATGGCCCCTCCCCGCAGTCCGAAGTCGCCGCAGTATGCAGGCGCATGGGTCGCGCACAAAGCAACGGAAAGCGGCATGACTTCCGACAGGGGTGTGTTCCACACTTGCCAGTTGCTGGCACAATCGATGGTTCTTGCGCGCGCGCGGCGCGCGGCATCCCGTTTTGCAACGCCAAAAGGACGCATCCATGCACAAGCATTTGTTGACCCCGATCGCGCTGGCCATCGGCGCGGCGCTGGCTGTTTCAGGTTGCAGCAACGACCACCAGAACTCCTCGGCGCCGGCTGCTGCGAGCACGGCGCCCGCCCCGGCACAAACCGCGTCCGCGCCTGCGCCGGGCTCGACCGTTGCAATCATGCCCGCGCAATCGATCGCGTTCGATCTCGACGATCAATACAACCCCTGCAACGACTTCGCCGATTACGTCAACGCGAAGTGGAACAAGGCCAATCCGATTCCGGCCGACCAAGCCAGTTGGGGCGCTTTCGGCATCCTGCACGAACGCAGCATGCAGCAGCAAAAGCAGATCCTCGAGGCGGCGGTACAGGATGCCAAGGATCACAAGGGCAACGAACTTGAGCAGAAGCTCGGCAACCTGTATGCCGCCGGCCTCGACACCGCGGCGATCGACAAGCTGGGCTACGACCCGATCAAGCCGCAGCTTGCCGCGATCGAAGCATTGAAGACGCCGGCCGACATCGCCGGCTTCATCAACACCAGCTACGACAACGGCGACAGCTATGTCTTCAATTTCGGTTCGAGCGCGGACTACAAGGATGCCACCAAGCAGATCGGCTACGTGTTCCAGGACGGCTTGGGCCTGCCGACCCGCGACTATTACTTGTCACCGAAGTACAAGGACATTCGCGACGCCTACCTGAAGTACATCGCCAAGTCGCTGGAACTGGTCGGCACGCCCGAGGCCGATGCGAAAAAACAGGCGGGCGAGGTGATGAAGTTAGAAACCGAACTCGCCAAGGCTTCGCTGGCCCCGGTCGAACTGCGTGATCCGAAAAACCAGTACCACTTCGTCACCGTGGCGGAGGCCGACAAGATCAGCCCGCACTTCAGTTGGGACAAGTTCTTCAAGGCGCAGGGCGTGGACATCGGCAGGGGCTTTTCGCTGTCGCAGCCGAAGTTCGTCGCCGAATTCGACAAGCTGCTGGTCAAGGCGCCGATTTCGCAGTGGCAGGCCTATCTGAAGTTCCACCTGATCAGCAGCGCCTCGCCGGCGCTGAGCCAGCCGTTCCAGGACAACCAGTTCGATTTCTACGGCAAGACCCTGCAGGGCCAACTCGAGCAGAAGGCCCGCTGGAAGCGCGTGATCGGTGCGGTCAACGGTGCGATGGGCATGGGCTTGGGCGAACTGTATGTCGCCAAATATTTCCCGCCCGAATCCAAGCAGCGCGCGGAAGAACTGGTCACCAATGTGCGCGCGGCGCTCAAGGAGCACATCGAGAACCTCGACTGGATGAGCGCGGAAACCAAGAAGAAGGCGCTGGAGAAGTGGGCGCTGTTCCTGCCCAAGATCGGCTACCCCGACAAGGGCGAGTGGCGCGACTGGTCGGGGCTGACGATCCAGCCGGACCAGTGGTACGCCAACCTCGAGGCGGCCTCGAAGTACAACTACCACTACGACATCGGCAAGATCGGCAAGGCCACCGACCGCAAGGAGTGGCACATGACGCCGCAGACGATCAATGCCTATTACCAGCCTTCCACCAACACTATCAACTTCCCGGCCGCGATCCTGCAACCGCCGTTCTTCTACGCCAAGGGCGACGACGCGGTGAACTACGGCGGCATCGGCTTCGTGATCGGGCATGAATCCAGCCACGGCTTCGACGACCAGGGCAGCAAGTTCGACGGCCACGGCAATCTGGTGGACTGGTGGACACCGCAGGACAAGAAGGCGTTCGACGAACGCACCGCCGCACTGGTCAAGCAGTACGACAGCTATGCGCCGATCCCGGGCAAGCCGGACCTGCACGTCAATGGCAAGCTGACGCTGGGCGAGGACATCGGCGACCTGGGCGGGCTCAATATCGCCTACACCGCGTTGCAGACTGCGCTGAAGCAGAACCCCAAGGAAGCCGACCAGAAGATCGACGGCATGACCCAGGACCAGAGATTCTTTCTCAACTCCGCACGTGTCTGGGAAGGCACCGCCCGCGACAAGACCGCGGAGTTGTATTTGAACGTCGATCCGCACGCCCCCGCGAAGATCCGCGCGTTCGCTTCGGCGGCCAACATGCCGCAGTTCGCGCAGGCCTTCCAGTGCAAGCCCGGCGACAAGATGATGCATCAGGGCGACAAGCTGGTGAAGATCTGGTAGGAGAGCCGGGATTCGAAAGCATAAATCGCTTCAACGCTCGAAACTTCAAACGCCGCACGCAAGTGCGGCGTTTCTTTTGGTTTGCACGGGAATTCACGGTGATGACGGCGCAGCAGCCCGCCACGACCTGGCTTGCATCATATCAGTATTGCGAATCGTTCGCATTTGCCTTACCATCAGCCGCGCATTGCCCGTACTCCTCGGGCAAATTCCACTCAGCCGCCGCCGCGGCGTGCGATCCCTCGCCCAAGCCGGGCCTGCGCGATCGCCACCGCGCGGCGCACTAGAACAAGGCGCATTTTTTCATGCCCGGCATCAAGCACCGCAAGCACGCCCGCCACCGTCCACTCGCCCTTTCCACCCTGATGACCGGCATCGCACTCGGCCTGCCCTCGCTCGCCGCGAACCCGGCAGCGTCGCCGGCGTCGATGGAAGCGAGCCCGACGCAGCTGCCCGTCGTCAACGTCAGGGCCACGCGCAATCCTTACAAGGTCGACGCGGTACAGTCGCCCAAGTTCACGCAGTCGCTGCTGGACACCCCGCAGACCATCAACGTGATCGGCAAGGAAATCATCCAGCAGCAGGCCGCCACCACGCTGACGGAGGCGCTGCGCAACAGCCCCGGCGTCGGCACCTTTTATGTCGGAGAGAACGGCAGCACGTCCACCGGTGACGCCATTTACATGCGCGGCTTCGATGCCGCGGGAAGCATCTTCGTAGACGGCGTGCGCGACCTGGGGTCGATCTCGCGTGACGTATTCGACACCGAACAGGTCGAGGTGATCAAGGGCCCCGATGGCACCGTGTACGGCCGTACCACGCCGACCGGCGCGATCAACATGGTCAGCAAGCAGCCGCTGCTGGACGATCGCATGGCCGCGACCCTGGCGTACGGCAGCTGGAACCAGCAGCGCGGCACCGCCGACTGGAACCAGGTGATCGGCGAACACGCGGCGTTCCGTCTCAACGTGATGGGTCAGGACAGCGGCGTGCCCGGGCGTGACAACGTGAAGAACGATCGCTGGGGCATCGCGCCGTCAATCGCATTTGGCCTCGGCACGCCGACCACCGTGTACCTCGATTTCCTGCACATCACCCAAAACAATATTCCCGACGGCGGCGTGCCGACGATCGGACTGCCGGGCTATTCGTCGCCCGACCCTGCGCGCATTTTCCTTTCCGACGCACCTGCGGTCGATCCGTCCAACTTCTATGGCACCGCCGCCGACCACGACCACGTCAAGTCCGACATGGCGACGCTGATCGTGCACCACGAGCTTTCGGACAATGCGGCGCTGCACGACACCTTGCGCTGGGGCCGCACGCAGGAGAACTACCTGCTGACCTCGTTCATGGGCAACGATGTGCGGCTGCTGACGCCCGATCCACTCGACCCGGCGACATGGACGATCGCGCGCAGCAATCCGACCTTCAAGGACCAGACCAACCGCATCCTCACCAACCAGCTCAACTTCACCGTCAACTTCGATACCGGCGGCGTCACGCACGATCTCAGCACCGGCCTCGAATTGACGCGCGAGGAACTCGGCACCGGCGGTTACGCCGCGCTGGATGGCAGCGCATGGACGCCCGCGAACTTGTACGATCCGGATCCCGACACGGCGACCGGACTCGTCACCGGCGACAACGGCACGTGGGCCCGCGCCCGCACCGACACCGCAGGGTTTTATGCGTTCGACACCATGAAATTCGGCGAGCGCTGGATGCTCGTGGCGGGTGGACGGTGGGATCGCTACAGCACCGACTTCGAAAGCGTCGTCGTTTGCGGTGGCCGCAACACGCCCGCCTGCGACAGCCTGCCAACCGGCACGTCGGTGCCCGGTCTGGATGCGGACAAGCGCGGCAATCTCGCGAGCTACAAGCTGGGGATGGTTTACAAGCCTGCCGCCAATGGCAGCGTGTACGCCAACTTCGCGACGGGCGCCGAACCGCCGGGCGGCAACAACCTTGCGTTCAGCTCATCGGCAAGCAATGCCGACAACCCGATCTTCGACCCGCAGAAAGCGCGCACGGTGGAAGTCGGCACGAAATGGAACGTATTCGGCGACCAGCTGCGGTTGACTGCCGCACTGTTCCGCACCGTCGTCAGCAATCTCGTCGCGCAGGATCCGGTGGACCTGCAGTACTACCAGATCGGCCACGAACGCGTGCAGGGCATCGAACTGGGCGCCGTCGGACAGATCACGCGACACTGGGCCGTCAGTGCCGGCTACACCTTGATGAACACGCACGCCGATGGCGGCATCGTCAGCAGCGCCACCACGCCTTCGGCACCCGCCACCGATGGATCCGGCACGCTGGCGTACACGCCCCGGAGTTCCTTCACCGCGTGGAGCACCTGGCGCCTGCCATACCACGTCACCCTCGGCGCCGGCGCGCGCCACTCGGGCGAAATGCAGCGCGGGCATGATGGCGCCATCGGCACGCCCGCCTACACCGAGGCCTACTGGGTGTTCGACGGCATGGCCAGCTACGGCATCAATCGACACGCGTCGCTGCAACTCAACGTCTACAATCTGTTCGACAAGCAGTACGTGGCCGCGATCAACAAGAGTGGCTACCGCTACACGCCGGGCGCGCCGCGTTCGGCCATGCTGACTTTGAACATCCATTACTGATCGCCAACGCATCGGACGACACCCATGCTGCAATATGCAATCAATGTGCTCGTCACCGTTGTCGTTGTCGTAGCCGTTTCCGAATTGGGAAGGCGCGGCTCTTTCTGGGGGGCTGCGCTCGCATCCCTGCCACTGACATCGTTGCTCGCGTTTATCTGGATCTACCGCAGCACGGGGAACACCCAGACGGTCATTTCCCTTTCGCACGGCATCTTCTGGCTGGTCCTTGCCACATTGCCGCTGTTCCTCATCTTTCCGGCACTTCTCAAAAGCGGCATGGCATTCTGGTCTGCACTGGGCGCGTCCTGCGCGGTTACCGTGGGACTCTATTTCGCGATGGTCTGGACATTGGGACGTTTTGGCGTGCGCTTGTAGCACCCGCAATAGCAAGAGCGATCGAGATTCCATGCTGCTGCACATCGAGAACCTGCTGGATGCCGCGACGGTTGCGCACATGCGCGCGAAGCTGGACGCCGCGGAATGGGTCGACGGTCGCGAGACCGTCGGGCCGCAAGGCGCGCAGGTCAAGCGCAACCAGCAGTTGTCCGATGCATCGCCGCTGCGGGCGGAACTCGGCCGGGAGGTATTGGCCGCGTGCGTGCGCCACCCTGAATTCCACGCAGCCACCTTGCCGGTCAAGATCCTGCCGCCGCGGTTCAATCGCTACGCCGGGGGTGGCACCTACGGCGAGCACATCGACGGCGCGGTGATGGCATTGCCCGACGGCAGCCAGTTGCGCAGCGACATCGCCTGCACGGTATTCCTCACCGATCCCGAAAGTTACGACGGCGGCGAACTGATCGTCGACGACACCTATGGCGAGCACGAGGTCAAGCTGCCGGCGGGCGACGCGATCGTGTATCCGGCCGCCAGCCTGCACCGCGTGGAACCGGTGACACGCGGCGCCCGCGTGGCCGCGTTCTTCTGGATCCAGAGTCTGGTGCGCGAAGAAGCGCAACGCCGCACGCTGCTGCAACTCGACACGGCGATCCGCACGCTTTCGGCGAGCGGCGCCGACGCCGCCGCCGTCAAGCAGCTCACCGGGGTGTACCACAACCTGCTGCGCGGGTGGTCAGAAACTTAGCCTTTGCGATTTTCCTTGATCGCCGCGTTTCCAGCATCCTCGGATGTTCAGGTTCGTCAGTTCGTGGAGACCAAAACGGCCTTCCATGGCCTGACTTTCCACAACAGCCGCTTCGAGCGCCACACCGCCACTCGGCAACGAACACCGCGACGCGCGATAATACGCAGCTTTCCGCAAGCGGATTCGCGATGGACTACATTCCGGGCCAACGCTGGGTGTCGGAAGCGGAGCCCGAACTCGGCCTCGGCACCGTGTTGCGTTGCGACGACCGTGCGGTGCAGGTGCTGTTCGCGAAATCCGGCGTGGTGCGCAACTACGCCTCGCATGGTGCGCCGCTCGCGCGTGGTGCGTTCCGTGTCGGCCAGCGCATCGCGGGGCGCGGCATCACCTTCGTGGTTGAACGCATCGATCTGCGCGATGGCCTGCTGGTGTACTCGGGCGAGAAGCGCGAACTGGCGGAAGGCCAGCTCGACGACGAGCAATCGCTGTCGCAAGCCGATGCGCGGTTGATTTCCGCGCGCACCGACAAGCCCCACCACTATGAGTTGCGCAAGCGCGTCCTGCTGGCGCGCGCGGCGGCACGCCGTTCGGATGCATGGGGCATCCTCTCGGCGCGCGTCGATCTGCTGCCGCATCAACTCGGCGTGGTTGCGGCATGCATGGAGCGCGAGCACCCGCGCGCGCTGCTGGCGGACGAGGCGGGGCTTGGCAAAACCATCGAAGCCGGGATGTTGATCGCACGCATGCTGGCGACCGGCCGCGCGGCGCGCGTGCTGATCCTGCTGCCCGAGGCGCTGCTGGTGCAGTGGTTCGTGGAAATGCGCCGGCGCTTCCAGCTCGCGTTCGCGATCATCGACGAGGAACGCTGCACCGCGATCGCCGCAACGGACCCAGCCCAGAACCCCTTCGAAGACGATCAACTCGCGATCGCATCCGCCGCGTGGCTGGGTCGGGATGCGCGGCGACGCGATCAGGCGCTGGCAGCGGGCTGGGACATGCTGGTGGTGGATGAAGCCCATCACCTCGAGTGGACACCGGAAGCTGCGAGTCCCGAATACCAGGTGGTGGAAGCACTCGCTGCGATCGCCCCGAGCGTGGTGCTGCTGACGGCCACGCCGGAACAACTGGGCCGTCGCGCGCACTTCGCGCGATTGCGCCTGCTGGACCCCGCACGTTTCGGCGATCTCGAGCGTTACCTCGCCGAAGCGGAAGGGTACGCCGGCCTGTCTGCCATCGCGGAACGCATCGCGTCCGTCGGACCGCTGGCCGACGATGAACGTGTCGCATTGTGCGCGCGATTTCCGCACGACCCGGCGCTGCAGGCACTGGTCAGCGCGTACCCGGGAAGTGCCGATGCGTTGCTGTCGGCGCTGATCGATCGCCATGGCACCGGCCGGGTGATGTTCCGCAATCGCCGCGACAGCGTCGGTGGATTCCCCGGACGCCAGCTCGACGTCGAAACCGCCGCCGACACCGATGCATCGACGCAACCCAAGCTGCTTGCCGAATTCGAGGACGACATGCGTGGTGCGGCAACGGAGCCGCGCACGCTCGACTACACCGACGATCCGCGCATCGGCTGGCTGGTCCGGCTGCTCGACGCGCATCGCGACGACAAGTTCCTGTTGATCGCGACCACGCGCACCAAGGTCGAGGCCATCGATGCGGCTTTGCGCACGCGCACCGGCACGCGAGTCGCGAGTTTCCACGAGGCGATGACGCTGCTGCAGCGCGACCGCGCGGCGGCCTGGTTCGCGCAGGCCGACGGCGCACGTTTGCTGCTGTGTTCGGAAATCGGTTCGGAAGGCCGCAACTTCCAGTTTGCGCACCGATTGGTGCTGTGGGATTTGCCGCTCGACCCGGATTTGATCGAGCAACGCATCGGCCGGCTGGACCGGATCGGCCAACAGCACCCGGTGACGTTGCACGTGGCAGGATTGCCGGGCAGCGCGCAAGAGGCGCTCGCCCGCTGGCACGCCGAAGGCACCCGCGTCCTGCGCGAATGTCCTTCCGACGGCCGCGAACTGCTGCGCCGGCATGGCGACGAATTGATCCGCATCGCGCGCGCGCATGCGGAAGCCGGCGAATCGGATGATCCGGAACTGGACGCCCTCGTCAGCGCGACGGCGGTGACGCACGCGGAGCTTTCCGAAGCCATCCGTTCGGGGCGCGACCGTCTGCTCGAACTCGCCGCGCGCAATGCGGGCGGCAAGGCATTGATCGAGGCGATCCGGGCATCCGACGACGATGCACCCTCGCACATGCTGATGCAGGAATGTTTCGAGCCGTTCGGCGTGCACGTCGAAGACCTGGGCGGCGGAACCATTCTGCTCGACCCCGAATTCCTGTCCACCGACGCCCTGACCGGCTTCACCGACGGTCCGCGGCGCGCGACGTTCGATCGCCCGCTGGCACTCGCACGCGAGGAACTGGATTTGCTGCGGATGGACCATCCGCTGGTGCTCGGCGCGTTCGACCTGCTGCTGACTGGCGAATTCGGCAATGCATCGTTTCTCGTCGACTCCGCGTTGCCCGCGCGCAGCGTGCTGCTGGAAGCCCTGTACGTGGTCGAATGCGTGGCGGACGTGCGGCTGGATGCGCCCCGTTTTCTGCCGCCGACACCGCTCAATGTATGTGTCGATTCGCGGCTCAGGGCGCGTGATTACACACCTTCCGCGCCATCACTCACGCGGGCGCGTGAGCGCGCGCCCGACATCTCGCGCTATCGCCGCTATCTCGCGCAACTGGTGCCACCGATGCTGGAAGCTGCCGACGCGTTGGCGACCGAAAGCGTGCGCGACGTCACGGGCGCAGCGATCGCGGACGCACGGGCGGCACTCGATGCGCGCTTGCAGCGGTTGCAGGCGTTGGCGAAAATCAATGCCTCGGTGACGCCGGACGAGCTCTCTACGGCGGCATCCACACGCGATCGCATATTGGAAGCACTGGCCCGCGCGCGCCCGCGCCTGGACGCCGTGCGGATGGCGGTCAGCGCGGATTTCCTGGCGCTTCGGTAGGTTGGGCTGAGCGGGCTTCATCCGCGAAGCCCAACACACACGTGCCATGATGTTGGGCTTCTCCCGGACTACGTTCGGGATCAGCCCAACCTACGATCTACGCGCGAGTTACGGCCTACGAGCAAGCTCCGGGTTGTCCCGTGTCACCGGCATCAAGTCCTTCTTCGAGACGCCCAGCCACAGCAGCATCGGGCTGGCGAAGAAGATCGACGAGAGCGTGCCGACCAGGATGCCGATCAGCATGGTGATCGCGAAGCCGTGCACCGCGTCGCCGCCGAACAGCCACAGCGACGCCATGGTGATCGCGGTGAACAACGAGGTGATGATGGTGCGCGACAAGGTGTTGTTGATCGCGCGGTTGAGGATCTGCGGGGTATCGGACTTGCGCGTCAGGCGGAACAGTTCGCGCACCCGGTCGAACACCACCACCTTGTCGTTGATCGAATAACCGATCACCGCGAGGATCGACGCCAGCACGGTCATGTCGAACTCGCGCTGCACCAGCGCGATGATGCCAACCGTGATCACGGTATCGTGAATTTCGCTGGCCACCGCAGCGAACGCGAACCGCTTCTCGAAGCGCGCCCACAGGTAGACCATGATGCCGATGATCACCACGATCGCGGCGTAGATGCCGCTGGTCTTCAGTTCCTGACCGACTTCGGGGCCGACGAAGTCGGGCGGCTTCGCCAGCTTTGCACCCGAATTGGACGCGAGCAACGCGGCCATCACGCGCTTGGATACCGCACCCGCGACCTCGTCCGGGTTTTGCTTGGCGCCAGTGTTCTTCGGCGGCTGCAGGCGGATGGAAATTTCGCGCGTGCCGCCCATGCTCTGCACGACCGCGTGATCGAACCCGGCCTTGTTCAAGGCACTGCGCACGTCACCGACATCGACAGGCTTGTCGTAAGCCACGTTGAGCAGGATGCCGCCGGTGAAGTCGAGGCCGTAGTTCATCCCCTTCACGGTGATGGCCCACACCGACACGATCAGCAGGATCGCCGAGATGACGATGCTGACCTTGCGCATGCCAAGGAAGTTGATGTTGAGATCGTGGTGGAAGATTTCCATGGATGTCGCTTTTCTCTATGAATCCCTCTCCCTCCGTGGGAGGGCAGGGGTGAGGGTTCGATCCGGTGACGGTGCTCACTACGCGTGCGTACCCTCACCCGCCCCTTCGGGGAGCGCTACGCGCTCGGCCGAAGGCCGCCTCTCCCGAAGGGAGAGGGAAACAATGTCGTTACACCCAGAGTGTCTTGAGCTTGCGCTTGCGGCCACCGTGGATCAGCGCGGTGATCGCGTGGGTCATGGTCACCGAGGTGAACAGCGAAGTCGAAATACCGATGAACAGCGTGACGCCGAAGCCCTTGATCGCGCCCGAGCCCACGGTAATCAGGCCCAGCGCCGCCAGCAAGTGGGTGACGTTGGCGTCCAGGATCACCGACCAGGCTTTTTCGTAACCCGCGCGGATCGAGGCCAGCGGCGTCGAGCCGTTGCGCAACTCCTCGCGGATGCGTTCGCAGATCAGCACGTTGGCGTCGATCGCCATGCCGAGCGTCAGCACGATGCCGGCGATGCCGGGCATCGTCAGCGTCACGCCGATCGCCGACATCACCGCGATCAGGATCAAGAGATTGAACACCAGCGCGATGTCCGCGACCAGCCCGAACAGCCGGTAGTAGATCGCGGCGGCGATCAGCACCAGCACCAGGCCCAGAATCACCGCGCGCTCGCCCTTCCTGATGTTGTCCTGGCCGAGGCTGGGTCCGATCACGCTTTGCTCGACGATATCCATCGGCGCCGCCAGCGAACCCGAACGCAGCATCAGCGACAGCGTCTGCGCTTCCTGCTGGGTAAGGCCGGTGGTCTGGAACTTCTTGCCGAACACGCCCTGGATCACCGCGTTGTTCAACACTGTCTCGGTGGTCTTGGAAGAATGCACTTCCTTGCCGTCCACGATCTTCACCACCGGCGTGGTTTCGATGTAGACGACGCCCATGCGCTTGCCGACATTCTCGGTGGTGAAATCCAGCATCTTGCGCGCGCCGGTGGAGTTGAGCGTCACGTTGACATTCGGCATCCCGGTTTGCTGGTCGTAGCCCGACGAGGCGTCGACCAGTTCGTCGCCGCTCACGATCACGCGCTTCTTCAGCACCACCGGGGTGCCGTCCTTCATGTAGTACAGGCGGTCGTCCGGGGGCACGTCGCCGGTGCGCGCGGCCTCCTGCGGATTCACGTTCGGATCGTCCGCGTGGTATTCCAGCGTGGCGACCGACCCCAGCACGCGCTTGGCTTCGGCAGTGTCCTGCACGCCCGGCAGTTCCACGACGATGCGCGTCTGGCCTTGCTGCTGGATCAACGGTTCCGACACGCCCAGCGCATTGACGCGATTGCGCAGCGTGGTGACGTTCTGGGTGATGGTGGTCTGCGCCAGTTTCTGCAGCACGTCCGGCTTGATCTCCGCGTGCAATGCATAACCGCCACCAGGTGTGCGGCTGTCGCTGAGAGTGAGATCGGTTGCGTCGCCGCGGATCGCGGCTTCGGCACGGTCACGATCGTCGGACGCCTTGAATACGGCCTGCACGCCATCGCCGCTCAGCGACACGGAATCGGCCGGGATCTGCTTTTGACGCAGCATGGAACGGATGTCGTCCAGGTAGCGCTGCTGCTGCTTCTGCAGCACCGCGTTCTGGTCCACCGCCATCAGGAAGTGCACGCCGCCCTGAAGGTCGAGGCCCAGCGGCATCGCGTGCGCGCCGATCTTCTGCAGCCAGAGCGGCACCGTGGTCGCGAGATTCAACGCGACCGTGTAGTCATCGCCCAGTGCCACGCGCAACACGTCGGACCCTCGCAACTGCACGTCGGTGTTGGCGAAGCGCACCAGCATGCGGTCCTTCTCGATCGAGATGTCCTGATAGGGCACGTTCTGCTTGTCGAGATCGGCGGCAACCTGCTTCTGCAGGGCCGCATCCACCTTGGCATCGCGGTTGGCCACGATCTGCACGGCCTGCTGCGGCCGGAACGCATTGGGCGCGGCGTACAGCAGGCCCACGGCCATCACGAGGGCGACCAGCCAATATTTCCAGCGGGGAAAGTCGATCATGGTTCGGGAAAAGTGGTCTGCGCGAATGAAGGCACGCCCGGCGGCATGCTCAGGAGGATTTCAGCGTGCCCTTCGGCAACACATTGGAGACGGCACCCTTCTGTACCCGGATATGCACGTTGTCGGCCACTTCCACCGTGAGGAAGTGCTCGCCGACGTTCTCCACGCGGCCCAGGATGCCGGCCGCGATCACTTCGTCGCCCTTGGCGATCTCCGAAATCATCTTGCGCTGCTCCTTGGCGCGTTTCTGCTGCGGACGGATCAGCAGGAAATAAAACACCACGAACAGCAGGATCAGGAAGCCGAACGAGTACATCGGGTTCGGTTCGCCCGCCGCGGCGGGCGCCGCAGCGGCGGCGAAAAGGGTCGAAAACATGTGGGACTCTCGGTTGTGGGGCGGCCGCAACAGCGGCTGGTCTGCCCAAAAGACAGCGGATTATGCCACGCCCTGCCGCCCGGCGCATGCGCCGCAAGACATTGATCGACCGAGCCGTGACGCAGGTTGGACACCCTGCGATAATTCCAGGTTCCGCAAAACCCCGAAGGAACCGCCACGATGCAGCACCTTACGGTGGTCACCACCGGCGGCACCATCGACAAGGTGTACTTCGACGCCAAGTCGGATTACCAGATCGGCGCGCCGCAGATCGGAGAAATCCTCGCGCAACTGGGCGTCGCGTTCGAGTTCGACGTGGTGCCGGTGCTGCGCAAGGACAGCCTCGAGATGACCGAAGCCGATCGCGCAGCGATTCGCGACACCGTCGTGGGCCAGCCGCATCGGCACATCCTGATCACCCACGGCACCGACACCATGGTCGAAACTGCGCGCGCGCTGGCCGGCATCGCGGGCAAGACCATCGTGTTGACCGGCGCGCTGAATCCCGCACGCTTCCAGGGCTCGGACGCGGTGTTCAACATCGGCTGTGCGGTGGGCGCGGTGCAGACCCTGGGCGACGGCGTATGGATCGCGATGAACGGCCGCATTTGGGATCCGGCGCAGGTGCGCAAGAACCGTGCGGCGAACCGTTTCGAGGAAGCACGATAGCGATCCGTCGCTTCCGCGGATCCCAAAAAGAGCCCGGCATGCGCCGGGCTCGAAATGGCGATGCAACGTTTCGACGTCAGAGTGATCCGGCCGCCTGGCTCATGATGATGCTGCCGAAGCCGGTGGTGTAATCCCAGCCCGGCGCCGCGCTCTCGGCACCGTTGCTGCCGGACGTCACGTCGTGGAACGCCGATGCCGGCAACTGATAGAGCTTCGGCGCGGCGAAGCCGATGCCCGTGCCCTTCGCGGCGATCATGCGGGCCCAGAAGCCGACGAACAGCGGCGATGACAGGCTGGTGCCGCCGTACTGCGCCTGGCTGCCATTGACGATGATGATGGCGCCGCTATTGGGATCGGCATCAAACGCGATGTCCGGCACGCCGCGGGTGCTGTGTCCCGCGTTCTGCCCCACTCCGACCTGCCAGCTCGGGATGGGTTCGAAGGTGCTGGGACTGCCACCGGTGCCGGACCACACCGTCTCGCCCTGCCAAGTCGTGGTCGTGGCGTTCAGCGTGGTGCCGCCCACGGCCACCACATACGGCGAACTGGCTGGCCAACTCGGAGTCGTGCCGCGGGGACCACCCCGGCCGCACTCGTTGGAGCCCGAATCGCCCGAGGACACCGAGAACGTCTGGCCCTGCGCATCGGCCTGCTGGAAGATCGCATCGGCAGCCGCGGCCGAACCGTCGCCCTGGGCCGAAGTCTCGCATTCGCCCAACGACACGTTGATGACCTTGGCAACGTTCGCGTTCACCACGGTATTGAAGTCGGCCACCATGCTGGAATTCAGCAGCGTCGGGATGTTGTAGAACACGATCTTGCCGACCTGACTACCGCCCATGCCGACGATGTCCTGGCTGTCGAGATCCCACTCGGCCGTGCCGCTGGTATCGGTGCCGGTACCGCCGGTGTTGACGATCTGCGTCGTCACCGTCGCCAGGCCATTTTGCGAAGTGAAGGTGTTGAGATCGGAAAGCGTCTGGGTGAGATCGCCGTTCGAGATGATGCCCACGGTCACGCCGGCCGCGGTCGGCAGGCTGGTGCCGCCGTAGATCGACGGGAATCTGGTCGGGTTGTGGCCGATGATGGAACCGCCGCCGCCGCCGCCGGGTTTGCCCTTCATGACATGGCCAATGGGGTGCGGCACATGCACCGTCTGCAGTCCCAGCACCCCGCTCACACCGTGCAGCGAGGTGGGGACCGCCGCGTCGCTGGAGTTGGCGAAGGCATTGCGGCCGTCATGGGTATGCACGCGCACCAGGTTCGTATGAAACGCGGACTGTACGGCCGCCGCGGGCCCGGTCGCGGAAACCAGCAGGCGATTCGACGAGATGCTGACGTCGGAGAAACCGTGCTGCGTGAGCCAGGCCGCGACGGCATTCGCGTCGGCCTCGCTCGGCCCGTACTGCGCGGTGACGTGGGCAGGCGTCAGGTTGGGGTGGTCGGGATGGGCGATGAAGGCCTGCAGTTGCGCCTCGTTGCGCAATTGCAGCGATACCGACACCCGCATCGATTGGGCAAGCGACATCGGCCCCGTCACCATGTCGCCGGTGCGCAGCGTCGCCGCCTGCGCCACCAGCTTGGTGCCGGCAGGCGCCGCAGCGCAGGCCAGCGAGGCGATGGCAAGGCCAAGACCTGTCACCAGATTTTTCATATGTAACTTGTGTGACATCGAGATCTCCTCAGGAAGTGCACGAAGACGATCGAACTTGCGATTTTCCACGCACGATTCCGTGCACGGAGACCCCGTGCCGGACACCACCTCCCCTGCCGATTCGCCACTCCGACCGAAACCGCATGCGCGGGACACCCAGATCGACGTTTGCAGACCACCTGGACGCGCCCTCGCGCGCGCAAGCCAAGAAACATTAGTCTTGTTTGTGATTCCGAGTCACGCTGCAATGCACCACCGCCCGCGCAAGCGATGCAGTTCAGCGGCAGGCGCTGCGAACCTAGTGCCGGATGCCTCCCATCAGGTGGGTTGGCCGGCTGCGCAATACCCATGCTGCAAGCGCAAGCACCAGCAATGCCGGCGTCGCCCAGTACAACAGCACCAGCAGGCCCCGCAGTGGCCCCTGCGATTGGGTGAACAACTGGCTGGCGGCGGTGGCCGGCGACGCCATGATCGAGGGGTAGGCATCGGCGAACGCGGCGTCCGCCACGCGCTGGCCCGATGAACCGGTGTGCGCGGTCAGCGGTTCGCCCAGCGCGATGTAGGTGTGCAACAGCGGCGCGTTGGCGCGCGCGGAAGATGCAAGCGCGGGGCCGATTTCCGGTTCACGCACCAGCGAGCCGTACAGCCAGGCATTGAATGCCAGGCACAGCACGAACAGCGTGAACAACACTCCGTATTTGCGCCAGTGCATCGGACACCCTCCCGTGCTCGCAAGCATCGCAAGCGGCGCGTGGACGGTCAATGGGCAGCCGGCCATGGCCGCAAGAAAAGGGTCCGGCCGAACGGCCGGACCCCAAGATTGCAACGAAACATCCGTGTGACAACGGGTTTCCTCAGAACGCCATGCTCCAACCGTTCAAGGTGCCGTAGTCGCCACCATCGCCCCAGACGTTGTCGTCGATCACCTTGAGTTTCCAGGTGCCGTTGCTCGACACCGACGAGGCGTTGATGTCGTAGGTTTTGTTGATGTCGCCGTCGTTGTTGTAATCCGGGTATTGCAGGATCGCGTAGGCCCCGTTCGGCGCATACAACACGATTTCCAGATCACCCGACCAGTTGTGCGTAATGTCCACGTGCACCGGCAGATCGGACGGTGCGGCACCCGATTCGCCCGTCACCGAAATCCTGCTGGTCGCGGTGCCGTTGTCCGGGATCACATAGTGGTTGTTGTTCGAGAACGTCCCGCTTGGCGGCGGCGGCGGTGGTGGCGGAGGCGGCGGCGGCGACGCACCACCGCCACCACCGGCCACGTTGCCCACGAAGCTCGCGATGTTGATCGACCCGAAACCGGTGGTGTAGTCCCAGCCGGTAGCGGCCGATTCGCCACCGTTGCTGCCCGAAGTCACGTCGTGGAAGTCGGACGAA
>JAICIW010000357.1 GCA_025928735.1 Rhodanobacteraceae bacterium
GGTGCGGTTGAGCAGCACCATCATGTGGCCGCGATCGACGATGCCGAAGGTGTCCTGCGGGTCGGATTCGCTGCGTGGCATCCGGAACCACAACACGTCCATCGGCGCGCCGTATTCGCGCGCCTTCAATCGGGCCGACTCGCGCAAGGTCGAATGACGGCCGTCGCACGCGATCACGAGATCCGCACGCAGGTCGTAACTGCCGTCCGGCGACCCGACCCGCACGCCCATCGTGCGCCCGTTTTCTTCGATCAATGCCGTCGCCTGATGTCGCATGCGCAAGTCGAATCCGCGCAGCTTGCGTCCGGCGTCGGCCAGCATGTCCAGCAGATCCCATTGCGGCACCAGCGCGAGATAGCCGTAGGGTGTCAGGCCGCGGAAATCGACGATCTGCTGCTCGCGGCCCGCCACGATGCCGGCAAGGTGATCGATGCGGCGCTGCGGCAGCTTGTCGAAGGTTTCGCGCAAGCCGATTTCGTCGAGGATCGCGAGCGTCGAGGGATGCACGGTGTCGCCGCGGAAATCGCGCAGGAAATCGCCGTGTTTTTCCAGCACCGTCACCGGAACGCCTGCGCGCGCCAGCAACAGGCTCAGCATCATGCCGGCCGGTCCGCCGCCGACGATGCAACAACGAACGGGGGCAGTCGTCGACATCGGCGCTCCATGGTCAGGTGAAGGGAGGCATCCTGCCTGCCGTGCCGCAGAGGCGCAACCGAGGAGAAACAACCCATGTACATTCATGCACTTGCAAACTTGTCTTGATGTGCAAGGTACGCCAGCGCCAGCCCTGTGCCGCGATCTGCGGTTACACTAGGCGGCTGCGAACGCAAGATCGGGCCACTTCGAAGCCCGGCTGGCTTCGCTTTCCCGACGCGGCGCCATCGGCGCCTTGATGCCAACCGCGCGCGAGCCGCGCGCAACTGGAGTACCCCGATGCTTTTCGAAACCATCGCCACCACCGGCCATGAGCAGGTCGTGTTCTGCCAGAGCAAGGACGCCGGCCTGAAAGCCATCATCGCGATCCACAACACCGTGCTGGGTCCGGCGCTGGGCGGCTTGCGCATGTGGCCTTACAAGACCGACGAGGAAGCGCTGAACGACGTGCTGCGCCTCTCGCGCGGCATGACTTACAAGAACGCGGTGGCGGGCCTGAACCTCGGCGGCGGCAAGGCCGTGATCATCGGCGATCCCGCCAAGGACAAATCGGAAGCGCTGTTCCGTTCGCTGGGCCGTTTCGTCAACTCGCTGCACGGCCGCTACATCACCGCCGAAGACGTCGGCATCGACGTCAACGACATGGAATACGTGTACCGCGAAACCGAATTCGTGACCGGCGTGCACCAGGTGCACGGTGGTTCGGGCGACCCTTCTCCGTTCACCGCGTTCGGCGCGCTGCAGGGCGTGATGGCGACGCTGAACTACAAGCACGGCAACGAGGACGTCGGCAAATACCGCTTCGCGGTGCAGGGTGCGGGCCATGTCGGCAGCGAGTTCATCAAGCTGCTGCGCGAACAGGGCGCCAAGGTGTTCGTCACCGACATCAACAAGGAAGCGGTGCAACGCTGCGTCGATGAACTCGGCTGCGAAGCGGTCGGCATCGACGAGATCTACGACGTCGATTGCGACGTGTTCAGCCCCTGCGCGCTGGGCGGCACCGTCAACGAACAGACCATCGATCGCATCAAGGCCAAGATCATCTGCGGCGCCGCCAACAACCAGCTTTCCACCGACCAGATCGGCGACGAGCTGATGAAGCGCGGCGTGGTGTACGCGCCCGATTACGCGGTGAATGCCGGCGGCGTGATGAACGTGTCGCTGGAAATCGACGGCTACAACCGCGAGCGCGCGATGCGCATGATGCGCAGCATCTACTACAACGTCGGCCGCATCTTCCAGATCGCCGACCGCGACGGCATCCCGACCTACAAGGCCGCCGACCGGATGGCCGAGGAGCGCATCAACGCCATCGGCAAGATCAAGCTGCCGACGATGGGCAATGACGGCGCGCGGTTCCTGGGCAGGATGCGGGGGCAATAAGCGCGGACTCGGACTGCGTAGGCACGATGCCGGAGCGAACATCGGCGAAGCCGATGGCCCGAAGGGCGAGCCGCAGGATGCGGCGAGTTTCTCGGGACTCGGGAAAGCACAATATGCAAGCTGTCATTCCGGGGCGCCCCGAAGGGGTGAACCCGGAATCGGTTTTAGCACCACAGGCGACCGATTCCGGGTTCTGCCCGCGAGCGACGCGGGCAGCCCCGGAATGACGAAGTAAAGTTGCGACCGACGCGAATGCGGCACAATGGGTCGCCCATTTGCCAGAATGACGTCGCGGGGAAATCGAATGCAGCCTTTCAAGCTCGGCGAAGACATCGACCTGCTGCGCGAAAGCGTGCACGCCTTCGCGGAGAAGGAGATCGCGCCGCGCGCGGACCAGATCGACCGCGACAACCTGTTCCCGTCCGACCTGTGGAAGAAGCTCGGCGACATGGGGCTGCTCGGGATCACGGTGCCGACCGAATACGGCGGCAGCGGGATGGGCGTCCTCGCGCACGTGGTCGCGATGGAAGAAATCTCGCGCGCGTCGGGTTCGGTCGGGTTGTCCTACGGCGCGCATTCCAACC
>JAICIW010000242.1 GCA_025928735.1 Rhodanobacteraceae bacterium
CAGGTCAGGGTTTGGAAGGCTGGCGCACGGTTTCCTGCGACGAGACGGCAAGCCAGTGACCGTCGATGCGCGCGAACACATCGGTAAAGGGCACCTCGACGGTCCAGCCCTTGCTGCGCGAACGCACTTCGTTGATGCCGGTCGCGATGGCGGTGTCGCCCCACACCCGCACCTGCAATTGCGTAACATGCTGCGTGGCATCCGCCGACGCATGAAGGCTGGCCAGGAGCGTCGGCTTGTCACGAGTGTCGCCCTTCCAATCGATGTCGCGATAGTCGTCGGCGAGCATCGCGGCGAGATCGTCGCGATCGCCACGGGCGATGTCGGCGAGCCAGCGTTGTTCCAGCTTCTCGACGGCGCGTTGGGCAACGCTTTGCGCGTTCACTGCGGCTTGCGGCGGCGTGGCCGCGGCCGCAGGCAATGGCAATGCCATCAGCACCACGAAAGTCGCGCCCTGCCATTTCATGGCTTGATTCTGTACGGCCGCGCGATCGGCGCCCAGCCGTCCGGGCCGAGCACCTGCAGGCTGTGGAAGCGCGCCTTGTAGCCCATCTTGGGATGGTGCGCGATCCAGTAGCCGAGGTACAGGTGCGACAGGCTGCGAGTGCGCGCGAATTCGATCTGGCGCAGGATCGCATAGGTGCCGAGGCCACGCTTCGGCAGGTCCGGATCGAAGAACGTGTACACCGCGGACAAGCCGGTTTCGCACACGTCGGTGACGGCCACCGCGATCAGGCGTCCCTCGCACCGGAATTCGAGGAACACCGTCGGGCTCCAGGGCGCTGCGAGGAAATGCGAGAAGTCCTCGTCGCTGGCCTCGTCCATGCCGCCGCCCGGATGCCGCGCGTGCAGATAGTGTGCATACAGGTCCTGGCGTTCGGTGGTGAGGCCGGGCGGGCACTCGGTCAGTTCGATGTCGCGGTTCGACGCGAGACAACGCCGCTGGCTGCGGTCGGGCGTGAACGTCGCCACGTCGATTCGGCACGGTTCGCAGGCGTGGCAACGCTGGCAGTGCGGGTGGTAGACGTGGCCGCCGGCGCGACGGAACCCGCGCGCCAGGGAAAGCGCGTAAAGCTTGGGCAGGTTCGGCGCGGCGGGGTCCAGCACCAGGTTCTGCGCAGTGCGTCCCTCGAAATAGCCGCACGGGTGCGGGAGGGTCTGGAACAGCCGGACGCGTTCGCTGCGGAGGGTCATGTCACCAGACCGAAATCAGCTTCGCTCCGTAGATGGCGAGGGCGATGCACACCGCGACCAGCACCGCGGTGCGCACACGGGCTGCGACACGCGCGGGACTGCGCGCGCCGCCACCGGTTTTCTGGAAGCGATACGCGGCGAGTTCTTCCGCGTAGCGGGTCACGGGCTCGATGCCGATGTCGCGCATCAATTGACGCGCGCGGGTGTGGTCGCCGGCGTGCTTCACCCACACCGAGGGCCAGTTGTCGCTGCTGCCGGGGCGGGCATAGGAGAACCGGCGGTAACTCTTGCTGTCGTACGCGCGCAAGTTGGTCACCTTGGTGACGATGCCATGTTCGGCCATCACCGCGACCAACCGCTCGACATTTTCGATTCTGGGGGAGCTGTAAATCCTGCGCATGCGGAAAGTTTACGACAGTTTCGGTCAAGCGGAACGACCCGTCGATCGCGCAGGAATCGCGGGTTGAAGATGCGCTGATTTTGCTCGTGCATTCAGCTTCGCAGTCGCAACGAGCCTGCCGCGGTTGTTGGGCTTCTCCTGGCTCGCGCCGGGATCCGTCCAACCTGCAAAACCCTGCAGCCAGGTTGGCGCTGACCCTGGACTTGATCCGGAAGAATCCAAGAAGCCGCGTAGGTTGGCGCTGAGCGAAGCCCAACGATGGCGGTTCAGCGATCGCGAGCTTCCCGCAACCGCAACAGCCCTTCCTGCGCGGTGGACGCCACCAGCTTGCCGGAAAGATCGAACATCTGGCCGCGCACCAGTCCGCGCGCACCCTGCGCGGTCGGGCTTTCACACGAATACAGCAGCCACTCGTCCACCCGGAACGGGCGATGGAACCACAACGCGTGGTCGAGACTGGCCATCTGCAGGTTGGGCGTCAAATAGGAAACGCCGTGCGGCAGCAACGCGGTGCCGATCAGGTGATAGTCGGAGGCGTAGGCCAGCAGCGCGCGGTGCAGCGCGGGCGTGGCCTCGATGCGCTGGGTGAGGCGAAACCAGATGTGTTGGTAGGCTGGGCGCTTGGGCGGGTGCAGTTCGTCGCGCGGCCACACGAAACGGTATTCGAACGGACCGTCGGTGGACAGCCAGCGCTGCAGCTTGGGCGGCAGCTTGGCGAGTTCGGCTTCGGGCAGGGAAGTGGGCGCGGCCAGATCTTCGGGTTTCGGCACTTCCGGCATGGATGTCTGGTGTTCGAAACCGGGTTCGTCGACCTGGAACGACACCGCGCAATTCAGGATCGGCTGGCCGTGCTGGATCGCTTCCACGCGGCGCACCGAAAAGCTGTGCCCATCGCGGGCGCGATTGACGCGATAGACGATCGGAGCCTCGACATCGCCCGCGCGCAGGAAATACGCGTGCAGCGAATGCGCGGCGCGTTCGGCATCCACTGTCTGCTGCGCGGCCGACAAGGCTTGCCCCAGCACCTGCCCACCGAACACGTATCGGGTACCAATGTCGCGGCTTTGTCCGCGGAACAGGTTGTCCTCGAGACGCTCGAGCTGCAGCAATTCGATCAGCTCATTGACGTGCGGTTGGGTCATGGCCACGGCAATCCGCGCAAAAAGAAGCGGGATTATACCGGCTGCATGGGCGCTGCCAGGCGCTGCAGACCGCATGTGTCGATCACGCGCTGCCACGGAAACATGGGGCCGGGATCGAGCTTGCGCTGCACCTGTTTCGAAGGATCGTCACCGGCGGCAACCCAGTCGGTGTCGAGATCCTCGTGGCCGGCGATTTTTTGCAATCCCGGCAATGTCGCGCGCAGGTGCGCGAGCAGATTCAACAGCGCATCGATCTGCACATCGGGATACGGTTCGGCCATCGCCTGCCTGCGCGAATCGAACCATTCCGGCCAGCGGCCGGTGTTGACGAGTTCAATGCCGACGGAATGCTCGTTGTGGCCGCGCACGTGGTGCGCGATGCGTTCTTCGGGCACGTAACGCACGATGCCGCCGTCGCGGTCGATGTAGTAGTGCCCACTGTTGCCGGTGCCACTGGCGTGCACGACGCGCTCGCCGTATTCGCGTGCGGTCGCGAGATCGGGCAGTTCGGTGCAGTGGATCACCACCAGATCGACGTCGGCGAGCGCGCGCGATTGCAGGCGCTCGACGTACGGCAGCGGCTGGTCGTGGATCACGGGCAAATCCATGGCGCGAAGTGTTGCATGGAAAGACCAGGCGCGAGCGGTGCCTGTTACGCTTTCCGATCCCTGGTTTCCGATCCCCGAGTAACCATGCCCGGCCACGTCATCCTTTCCCACGGCACCGACAGCGGACCCGACGCCACCAAGGTCAGCGCGCTGGCGCGGGTCGCCGAATCGCTGGGCTGGACCACGTTCAAGCCCGACTATTGCGAGGCAGACGCGCTCGGCTACGCGGGCGCGGTGCCGCCGCGCGTCGCGCGTCTCGTCGAAGCAATGCGGGATGCTCCGCGGCCCCTGGTGCTGGCGGGTTCCAGCATGGGCGCGTTCGCATCGGGACTGGCATCGCTGCGCGCGCCGTGCGATGGGCTGTTTCTGGTCGCACTGCCAACGATGATCCCCGAATGTCCGCAGCCGTTCGACATGGCGGCCGGTGTACCCGCGATGCTGATCCATGGTTATGAGGACACGCTGTGTCCGGTGCTGGCCGCGCAGGCATTTGCGCGTGCGCGCGGCATGCCGGCCTTGCTGCTGCCGGACGACCACCGGTTGGCGATGCACGTGCCGGTGATCGAACGGCAATTTCGCGGGTTCCTCGAATCGGTTTCGGCATGAGCCGGTTGACGTGACGCAATTTTTTGCCACCTGCCCGAAAGGCCTCGAATACCTGCTGCGCGACGAACTGGCCACGCTGGGCGCCGATGCGCGCGAAGGCCTGGCGGGCGTACGTTTCGAAGGCGACATGACATGCGCGTATCGGGCGTGCCTCGAATCGCGGCTGGCCAGTCGCATCCTGATGCCGCTCGCGGAATTCGCGGCAGATGACGCCGAGTCGCTGTATGTCGGGGTGCGTGGCGTCGACTGGTCGCAGCACATGGCGCCCGACGCCACGCTCGCGATCGACGCCGTCGGCAGCAGCGGCACGATCACGCATTCGGGTTTCGCGGCGCAGAAGACCAAGGATGCGATCGCCGACCAGTTCCGC
>JAICIW010000082.1 GCA_025928735.1 Rhodanobacteraceae bacterium
AATACTTTCGGATTCGTCGATTGCATCGTGAGCTTGTCGAGCTTCGGCATGCCCCACTCGTCGAACTCCATGCCGAGATCGCGCTCGATCCACGGGAATGCGTTTTCCTGCCCGATCGCGATAAGCACTTCGTCGCATTCGATCAAGCGATCCGGTTCGCCAGTCGGCAGCAGCTTGCGCTTGCCGTTCGCATCGTGTTCCTCGCGCATGGGCGTGAACCACAGGCCGGTGAGCTTGCCGTTTTCGTGCACGAACGATTTCGGATTCAGCCAGTTGAGGATCTCGACGCCCTCGTGTTCGGCATCTTCCTTTTCCCACGGGCTGGCTTTCATTTCTTCGTAGCCCGAACGCACGATCACCTTGACGTCATCGCCGCCGAGGCGTCGCGCGCTGCGGCAACAGTCCATCGCAGTGTTGCCGCCACCCAGAACGATCACGCGCGTGCCGACTTGCTTGATGTGGCCGAAATAGACGGAAGCCAGCCATTCGATGCCGACGTGAATCTTGTCGGTGTTCTCGTCGCGCCCGGGAACATGCAAATCGCGACCGCGCGGCGCGCCGCACCCGATGAAGATCGCGTCGAAGTTTTCATCCAGCAGCTTGCGCAGCGAATCGATGCGACGGTTGCCGACGAGTTCCACGCCGAGGTCGAGGACGTAGCCGACTTCCTCGTCGATCACGCGCTCGGGCAACCGAAACCGCGGCACCTGTGTGCGCATGAAACCGCCGCCCTTGGCGTCGGCCTCGAAGATGGTGACGCGATAACCAAGCGGGGCAAGATCGCGCGCCAGCGCGAGCGACGCCGGGCCAGCGCCCACGCATGCGATCCGAAAATTTTCTGCGCCGGGAGTCTGTTGCGGCAGGCGTGAACGCATGCGCGCTTCGATGTCGTCGCTGCGGTTATCCGCGGCGACACGCTTGAGACGGCAGATCGCGACCGGCTCGGGTTTCTCGCCGTTGCTTTCTTCGACGCGTCCGCGCCGGCAAGCGGGTTCGCACGGGCGGTCGCAAGTACGCCCGAGGATGCCGGGAAACACATTGGAATCCCAGTTCAGAAGATACGCGTCGTCATAACGGCCCGCGGCGATCAGGCGGATGTATTCGGGCACCCGGGTGTGCGCGGGACACGCCCACTGGCAGTCCACCACCTTGTGGAAATACTGCGGATTGCGGATATCGGTGGGTTGCACGCAGCGCCTCCTGCTGTCCGCGGTGGCGTCGGACCTTCCGGCGTCGCCCGTCGAGGCGAGTCTACCCGTTTCCCCGTAAAGCGGAAGAGGCATCGGACGCGTGGTTCAGTTGTCGGAACCCGTCGCCAGAACAGCAGACGCTGCAAACGGAAGACAGGCCTTGCAGCCCGTTTCGGTGCAACGTCCTTCCGATGCAAACGTGTGACCCGGATAACCAAAAGCAAATGGATCCCGGCTTTCGCCGGGATGACGGCAAATGAAATGTCAGGCGGCGGTGACTTCCTCCCCACGCCACAAACAGAAAACGGGCCTCGCGGCCCGTTTCTGCGAATCCCTGGAAGCCGAGCGATTACACGCTCGCGGCTTCTTCCTCGGTCACCGCCTTCATCGACAGGCGGATGCGGCCCTGCTTGTCGACTTCCAGAACCTTGACCTTGACCACGTCGCCTTCCTTGAGTTTGTCGGAAACCTTCTCGACGCGCTCGTTGGAAATCTGCGAGACGTGCACGAGACCGTCCTTGCCGGGCAGGATCGTGACGAAGGCGCCGAAGTCCATCAGCTTGACGACCTTGCCCTCGTAGATGCGGCCCGGCTCGACATCGGCCACGATCTGCTCGATGCGGTGCTTGGCGGCATCGGCGGCTTCGCGATTGACCGAGGCGATCACCACGGTGCCGTCGTCATTGATGTCGATGGTCGTGCCGGTTTCCTCGGTGATCGAACGGATGGTGGAACCACCCTTGCCGATCACTTCGCGGATCTTGTCCGGGTGGATCTTGATGGTGAGCAGGCGCGGCGCATATTCGCTCATCTCGCCACGCGGCACGCTGATGGCCTTGGCCATTTCACCGAGTATGTGCATGCGGCCGCGGTGCGCCTGCTGAAGGGCGGTGCGCATGATCTCCTCGGTAATGCCGTCGATCTTGATGTCCATCTGCAGCGCGGACACGCCTTCGGCGCTGCCGGCCACCTTGAAATCCATGTCGCCGAGATGATCCTCGTCGCCGAGGATGTCGGACAGCACGACGAAGTCGTCGCCCTCCTTCACCAGGCCCATCGCGATGCCCGCGACCGGCGCCGACAGCGGCACGCCCGCGTCCATCATCGCCAGCGAGGAACCGCACACCGACGCCATCGAAGACGAACCGTTGGATTCGGTGATTTCCGAAACCACGCGGATCACGTAGGGGAACGCTTCCATCGTCGGCTTGACCGCCTGCACGCCACGCTTGGCGAGGCGGCCGTGGCCGATCTCGCGGCGCTTCGGGCCACCCATGCGGCCGCACTCGCCGACCGAATACGGCGGGAAGTTGTAGTGGAACAGGAAGGCATCTTTCGACTCGCCTTCCGGTGCGTCGATGATCTGTGAATCGCGCCCGGTGCCGAGCGTGACCGTGACCAGCGCCTGGGTTTCGCCGCGGGTGAACAGCGCCGAGCCGTGGGTGCGCGGCAGCACGCCGACGCGCACGTTGATCGGACGAATGTCTTCGAGGCCGCGGCCGTCGATGCGCTGCTTGGTCTTCAGCACGCTGTCGCGCACGGTGTGGTATTCGAGATCCTCGAATTCACCGGCAATGTCGGCGGCCGGCCAGCCCTTTTCTTCGGCCTGCGCCTTGAGCGCTTCCTTCACGTCGGATTTCAGTGCGGCGACCGCATCGCGGCGCTGCAGCTTGTCCTTGATCTGAAACGCCGCGGCCAGCTTGTCGCCGACTTCGCCACGCACGGCGGCGACGAGTTGCGCATCGCGCTCAGGCGCCTGCCAGTTCCACGACGGCTTGCCGACTTCGGTCGCGAGTTCGGCGATTGCGCGGATCGCGGCCTGCATTTCCTTGTGGCCGAACGTCACTGCGCCCAGCATCACGTCTTCGCTGAGCAGCCTGGCTTCGGATTCCACCATCAGCACGGCGTTGCCGGTGCCGGCGACCACCAGGTCGAGCGCGGAATCGTTCAACTGCGAATGGCTCGGGTTCAATACGTACTTGCCGTCGATGTAACCGACGCGCGCGGCACCGATCGGGCCCTTGAACGGAATGCCGGCCAGCGTCAGCGCGGCCGACGCGCCCAACAACGCCGGGATATCGCCATTCACTTCGGGGTTCAGCGACACCACGGTGGCGACGATCTGCACTTCGTTCTTGAACGCTTCGGGGAACAGCGGACGGATCGGACGATCGATCAGGCGCGAGGTGAGCGTTTCCTTTTCGGTCGGACGGCCTTCGCGCTTGAAGAAACCGCCGGGGATGCGGCCGGCGGAATAGAACTTTTCCTGATAGTCGACGGTGAGCGGAAAGAAATCCTGCCCCTCGCGTGCTTTCTGCGCGGCGACCGCCGCGACCATCACCACGGTGCCACCCATGCTGACCATCACGGCGCCGGATGCCTGGCGCGCGATCTCGCCGGTTTCGATGGTGACGGCGTGATCGCCGTACTGGAACGTCTTGGTTACTTTTGCCACGGGAGTTGTCCTTTGGTTTGTGCGTTCGCGTTCGGCAAACGCCGAAAGCCGGCTAGCGTTCGGATACGACGGCTGCCGGCGTGCAGGTTCGAATGAGGCGTGTCGCTCAGCGACGCAGGCCGAGACGACCGATCAGCGTCTGGTAACGCTCGGCGTCCTTGCCCTTCAGATAGCCGAGCAGGCGGCGGCGATGGTTCACCATCTTCAAAAGGCCACGACGCGAGTGGTGGTCCTTCTTGTGCGACTCGAAATGGCCGGACAACTGCTGGATGCGCGCGGACAGCAGCGCGATCTGCACCTCCGGCGAGCCGGTGTCGGTCGGCGCACGGCGGTAGTCTTCGATGATCTTGCTGGTTTGTTCGTTGGAAAGCGGCATGGGAGCCTTCTCGATCATGGACGTGTGGAGTGGAGCTAAGTTCCGGCACGTGGCTTGTGCAACGGCACCTGAGATGCCGTTGCACAAGCCGCCGCCGGGATGGTCGAGACCCGAAGCAAGCGGGTCGGTGAGCCGAATAGTGTAACGGCAACAGATGGTTGGCAACAAGGGAACCCTTTGGAGCACCTGCCCGCTGCGGCGCGGGCGCCACACTGCCGATCCCGCCCACAAAAAAGGCCCCGGACGGGCCGGGGCGTAAGTCAGCTTCCGATTGACGCTCAAGCCTCCCTGCTATCTCGCCACCTGCGCCAGCCGATTCCGCTGCCGAGCAGGATAATCCCCAAACCCAGCATGCCCAGCGAACCGGGCTCCGGAACGCCCAAGGGTCCGCCGCCGCCACTGGACGCGCGGTTGAGTGTCAGTACCAGGCCATTGCCATCGCCGTTCATGTTCAGCGCGCAGGTCAAATCTGCCAACAGGCCGCCGCAACTGAAGTTGCTGGACGCGTCGGCAAAGTTCAGGAGTGAATTCGCATCGAAGAATTCGAACGCATCGCCTGCGTGCTGATTGCTGTCGCCACTGAAGGCGAAGTCGAAGAAGCTGCTGGTCGCGAAGGTTGCACCGCCCGTGACGTCCAGGAAATCGAAATTGCCGCTGCCGGTTCCTCCGATGTCGATGGCGAGCGTGCCCAGCATGGTGAGTGGACCGTCGATCGTCAGCGTACCGATGTCACCTGCCGCGCCGGGACTCAAGACCCCGCCCGCAGCCACCGTTGTCGACGCAGCAACCGTTCCGAAGCCGCTGAGCGTGGCGCCCGATTCCACCCTCGCCGTCCCGCCGCCGATCGAGGTCGGCGTGGTTCCGTCCCCCACTTGCAGCGTGCCTTCTGCCACATCGATCCCGCCGCCAAACGCGGTGCCCGTGCCGGTCACGGTCCAGGTGCTCGATCCGACCTTCTCGAAATTCTTGAAGCCGAAGTATTGCGCGTTGCCGTTCCAACCTGAGGGTTTCGCGGCAACCACTTGTGCGAGATTGAATGTACCGTTTGTGCTGCCACCCAGCGCCAGCGTATCGCCGCCATTGGTGGCACCGCTGCCGCTGACGACGTTGCCGGTGAACCGATAGCCGTCCTCCAGCGTCAATGTGTTGCCACCGCCGGACAACGTCACGGCATTGGCGCGCGTCGTGCCGTCACCCGCGAGACCACCGCTGATGTTGCCTGCGGAGGTAATCGAACTGCCACCGGTCGACACCACACCTGCGCCACCGGACCCGTTCTTGCCGTCGACGCCATCCGTTCCCTGGTTTCCGAGCAAGCCGCGGCCGGCATGACCACCTGCACCGAAAGCGCCGCCGTTTCCACCGGCGATGCTGCCCGCGTCGAGATCGAGGACAAACCCCTTACCGCTGACACCGGAGCCGCCGGTGCCACCGGTGCCACCCGCGCCGCCATCGCCGGGATGCGAGTACCGATTGACGATCTCGGGCGTGCCGCCGTCTCCGCCTCGACCTCCCGCACCACCGGCACCTGCGTTGATCGCGCCGCCATTGACCGAGAGAGTGAAACCGTTGCCGCTGATGCCCGCGCCGCCCGCACCGCCATTTTCACCCCCACCTCCTTTCAGGCCAGCCACTTGAGCGCCACCGCCCGGGAGCTGTCCAACGACCTCGCCACCCATACCGCCATTGCCGCCGGCACCGCCGCCGCCGGCATTGATCGTGCCGTTGTCGAGGGTAAGGGTGAAGTTGTTGCCGCTGACGGCGCCTCCGCCGCTGCCGCCGCTGCCGCCGTAGGCACCCTGGGAGGCGCCTGCCGCATTGCCACCGTTGCCGCCGTGCCCGCCCGAACCCGCCGTGACACTGCCTCCGTCGACGGTAGCCGCGAAGCCCGCGCCACCTTCGATGCCGCTGCCGCCGCCACCGCCGTTATTCCCATTGGTCGGCGTCGTGTAGCCAATGATGGTGCCGCCCCACTGTGAATTCGCACCGTCGCTGCCAGGCCCGCCACCGGCAGCGCGGATCGTGCCGCCCGTGTTGGTCAACTGGAAATGGGCGTCGCCCTTTACAGCGCTCGCGCCCGTGTTGCCGGCACCCGTCGTTGCACCTGCCGTGACGGTGCCCATGTTGTTCAAGGCGAACGAATTTCCATACACTCCATTGCCGCCCACATGGCCACTGCCGCCGCTGATGCTGGCGCCCGCGTCATTGTTGACGGTAAAAACCGTGCTGGCGGCGCTGCCACCCACGCCCGTACCACCCTTGATACCGCCCGCGCCGCCAGTGATATGGGCACCGGTTGAATTGTCTACAGTGAAACCGGTGCCGTTGATACCACTGCCGCCGACACCCTGCGCCCCCGGAGCGCCGGTGCTGCCGGAGCTCATGACCGCGGAACCGCCCGCGCCACCCGCACCGCCTGCACCGCCCGCACCCCCCGTGATGGCTACATGGTTTTTCACGATGAAATTGGTGCCGTTGACGGCGTCGCCCCCGGTGCCACCAGTACCGCCGGCACCACCATTGGCGCCGAACGCGACACCGCCACCTCCGCCGGTACCACCGTTGCCGCCTTTGCCACCCGTGCCACCGGTCACGTTGCCCTCGGCCGTCAGGCTGAAACCACTGTCTTGAACACCGGTACCACCCGCGCCACCCGTGCCGCCCTTGGCACCGGGCACCGCGAATGCGGTGGGCTCGCCGCGGAAGTTGACGATCGCAACGCCGCCCGTTCCACCGGTGCCGCCATTGCCGCCGCTGCCGCCGGTCACGTGATCGCCTGAGGAAACGGCCGCGTTGGACGGTGCGGTGGCTCCGATGCCCCCGGCCGTCCCGTCCCCGCCCGGCTGGGGATCCTTGGCACTCGCACCCGAAGTGCCGTTCGCCCCGTTGGGGCCGTTCGTGCCCGTGCTGCCGTCGCCAGAGATGGCTGTCGAACTGGGCGGTGGCGGTGGCGTATCGGGAGTTGGGCAGGAGTCGGTGTATACGACGATGCCACCGGGGCAAATCATCGGCGGAGGCAAGGTGCCGGCCTGAGCGAACTGCGGCAGGAACCCCAAACCGGCACCCATCAACGCGAGTCCGCAGGCCAGTGCCAGCGGATGGTGCCGCACCCGCGATCCGGCGCCCGAGGCGCCCGTCGTCCCCGTCCCGGTACTGCCCCCCCTGCGCGCGAGTTCCGAAACTGCCTGTACCGTGCGCAGCTTGCGGTTCCAGACCAGACTGAAAATACGGTTCATGCGACCCCCGATAGCTATGGAGAAAAGGCCGGATCGGGCGACGCCGCGTCGCGCAAAAGTGTGACGCAGATCACCTAATCCATGCCCGCCAGCCTAGGCAGGGGGACGCGAAAAAACATCCCCGAGTTCGGGGATGAAAACGAAAAATCCGATACGTGGGCTGCCGAAACGCGGTGGCGATCAGTGCAACCTCATTCGCCATCGCAGGCGAGCGGAATGTCCATCCGCAGGCGGGTTCCGCGACCCGGCGCGGTATCGATGACGAACTTCGCGTCCAGCCGGCGGGCACGCGACGCAAGGCTCGTCAGACCGGTACCTTTGGCATGCGACGATGCGTCGAAACCGCAGCCGTCGTCACGGATTTCGACGCACAGCGCTGCACCCGTACCCTGCACGTCGACGTGCACGCGCTCCGCATCGCTGTGCTTCAGCGCATTGGTCAGGGCTTCCTGGATGAAGCGCAGCACGTCCAGGCTCTGGCCGGGTGGAACTTGCATGCGATCAATGTCCGCCAATCGCCAGTGATTGGCGATGCCCACGGCGTCCAGCCGGTCGCTCCATCGATACCGCAGGGTTTCCAGCGGCTCCATGAGGCCGCCGCTGACGGCGTGCGTGGTGGTATTGATGACGAGATGCAAGTCGTCGCGCAACGATTTCAGCGTCTCGACGGCGTGTGCATCGGGATTCACGCCGGCCGGACCATGTTCCAGTGCCGCGATGGCCGACACCAGGCTGCCGCCGAAGCCGTCGTGCAGGTCGCGCACCAGATCGAGGCGCGCGCCAATCTGCGCATTCGCCAGCGCCAGCGCATGTTCGCGTCCGA
>JAICIW010000225.1 GCA_025928735.1 Rhodanobacteraceae bacterium
CGGGCCAAGTCCTCGGTGAATCCATCCTTGCCGTTGAGGTAGGGACCGGTGACGTCGATGTCCGGCCCGATGCGCTTGCCGGCGTTGATGTCGTCGCGCACGTTCAGATCGACATACGGCGTCATCGAGCCGGTGGTGCGTATGGTGGTCTCACCTCCGGCGAGGTACAACGGCGGGAAGCTGTAGGACATCGGGGTGATGAAATAGGGGCTGAGGCGGGTCGTGTAAAACAGGTGCTCGTGCATCATCACGAAACCCGGTAGCAAAGTCTTGCCGTGCGCGTCGATCACGGTCGCGCCGGTTGGAATTTTTGTGGTGGCTGTGGGACCGAGCGCGGCGATGCGACCCTTCTCGATCACCAACGTCTGGTCGACTTTCGGCGCAGCGCCGGTGCCATCGACGATCATGGCGTGGGTGAAGGCGATCACCGGCTGTTTGTACGCTACCCAATCCTTCGGGGCCGCATGCGCGATCGACAGCGATGCAAGCATCACGACCAGCAAAACGAGAGTGCGTTTCACGAGAGCCCCTTTGCGTGGATGCCGAACGCGTCGCGCCCGGCGGCAGATCAACCGCCGCGATGGTACACCTTGGTATGCGAGCCGCCCGAACCCCGGGCGCGCGAACGCCATCAGGCGGAACGTATTGCCGTGGTGGCGTCGCCGGGTGCAGCCATGCGCAGGCCGCGCCATGAAACGAAACCGGTTCCCCACAGCGCGACGGCGCAAACCATGTCCACAATGCCATTGGCCGTCACCGCGGGGCTGCCGGTCGCCATGGCTGCAGCCCCGAGGACGCCGGCCAGTGTCATCACGACCGCCGTGGTGAAGAAGTGGGGAGCGCGAAATATTTGCGCGAGCGGCCAGAAATGCAGTCCGACGATGACCGCGATGGCCGGCGCGAGGTACTGCGCCATGTGATGGCCGATCAAAAAATACGCAGCGATGTTCAGCGCCACGATTTCCGCGACCAGCACCAGCATGAACCTGCGGCGCATCGGACGCGGCGCCGTGTCGCCCATGCCCGTAGCCTGCGACAAGCGTCGCCCACGACGAATCATGGTCGCGCCAGCGAGCAGCAGCGCGCCGCTGACCGCCGCAACGATGAGGGCGGCAGCCCAAACCCAGGCCGCTGCTGTTCCCGCCAGCAACGGGCGCGCCCAGATTGCCCACAGCGCTGCGAAGATCGCGCAGACGACGATTCCGATGCCGCGCCCGCGCAGCGCGGATGGCGGGATGGCCGGTGCTGCGTGTTCGTTCATGGGAGTGCCTTGTCGGTCACGCGATTGCGTGACCGCGATGCTGGCAAGCACCACGCGCGCCCGACAGTAGGGACTGTCAGCGCCTCGAAGTGACAGCCATCATTTGCCGCGCATTTCGCGGCAAGCGCTCTGCGCAGGCGCAGCTTCTCCAAACCTTGTGCATCACATCAAGGCGCAATGCCGGGACGGTTTTCGGGCAGGCGGCTCAGTGGCCCGGATGGTAGGTCCGCTGGGTGTGCCCTTGTAGCTGTTCCGGCCAGAAGTACACCGTGCGCAGGTCGCCCGATGCCCAGCGGTGTTGCTGGTCGGTGAAGTGTGGCGAATTCGGGTCGCCGCTCTGGCCGCCCACGTGGATCGCGCGGGCGCTGACCTTCGGGCCAAACTCGATGGCTGCCACGAAGCTGTTGCCGCTGCGGCCGTAATATTTTTTCGTGCCGGGCCACTGGTGCGTGTTGGATGCGGCCAGCGAACCCCAGCGTGAGGATGTAAACGGCACCGCGATGCTGGGCTTGCTGTCATCGAAATGCGGATGCACGGAATCGTCCAGTCGCTGGTAACGGTTGACTTGGCCCCACGGCACGCCCCAGTAACCGAAATCGTTTTGCAAGCGGTCGACCACGTCGGCGAGCGCGTTGAGGCGACTCTTCGAATCGGCCTTCTCGGCAATGTAGTCAATTTCGCGCATGTCGGTTGCGTGCGCATCGAGACCGCTGGCTTCCGCTTTCGCGGCCACCTCGTTCCACAGCGTGTCACCCCACCACACGGCGAGCGTGGTCGGAATCGAGGCGACGCCCCAGCGATCGTCCCAAGTGCGCAGCACGCCGATCGGACCCGCAAGTTTCTTTCGCATCGGATCGGTGGAAGGCAGCGCGTCGTAGTCTTTCACCAGGATCGGAACCAGTCGCGCGAATGCGGGCAGGTACGAATCGAATGCGTCGGTGATCAATTTGGCCTTGGTGAAATCGTTCGCGCCGGTCAGCATTGTGGTGGCGTGCTCGCCGCGTGCATTGGGGCCGAACGAATCCATGTACTGCGGAAAATCGGCGCGCTTCGGGCTGTGCTTGCCGGCCGCGGAGTAGGGCCAGTCGTTGGTATTGAACACCC
The DNA here is from genome assembly GCA_025928735.1 of Rhodanobacteraceae bacterium. GTDB lineage: Bacteria > Pseudomonadota > Gammaproteobacteria > Xanthomonadales > Rhodanobacteraceae > 66-474. The sequence goes on from JAICIW010000225.1 coordinate 2,366, forward strand.
AGCCATTGGGCGGATTGATCGCGTTGGGCATGTCCTTGATGGGCGTCATGCCTTGCCACGCCGTTGCGGGATTGCTGCCGTCCACCGGCTTCAGGTAATCGAAGGCATTGTCGCGCTTCGGAATGAACTGCGGCGCCAGGAATGCGATCTCGCCCTTGTCGTCGGCGAACAAGGTGTTGTTGGACGAGTTGGCCTTGAGGTCGGCCACCTTCATGTAGCTGGCGAGGTCGCTGGCCTTGGTGCGCAGCCAGCTCTGCTCCAGTGCCGGGATCGGGCGATTCATCAACGCCTCGGCGATCCATTTGCCGTTTTCCTCGGCGACGACCGGACCATGTTGCGTGAAGTACGCGGTGAACGTGCGCGTCTTGATCGAACCGTCGCCGGCGCGGTAGCGGATGGTGATGTCGCGGCTGGTGACGGGAAGTTCCTTGCCGCCGAACTTGTAGAAATACTTGCCGCCCTTCTTCGAAATGGTTTCGGCGAATTCATCGACGGCATCGACGCCGGTGGAGGTGTGCATCCAGCCGATGTGCTTGTTGAAACCCTGGTAGATGAAGAATTGGCCCCAGGTCGAAGCGCCGTAGGCGTCCAGGCCTTCGTCGCTCGACATCTGCGATTCGCTGCGGAAATTGAAGGTGACGTGCGGGTTGATCAGCAGCAGCGCGTGGCCGTCGGCGGTGAGTTTGGGCGCGATGGCGATGCCGTTGGAACCGGTCGGCTCGATCCAGGTTGGCGGCACGGTTTGCGCCAGCGCGACGGTCGTGGCGTGGTCCGCGCCGTAGAATTCTGCAAGCTTCGCCAGATCCACGCGCTCGATGTCGCCGCCGATGCTGCCCTCGGTGAAGGAAAGTGCCATCCACGGCTCATAATGCTTGATGACCTTGGGCTGCACATCCGGATGCGTGGCGAGATACCAGTTCATCCCGTCTGCCCAGGCGTTCATCAGCTTCTTCAGCCATCCGGGACTTTTCGCGTAATCCTGCTTCAACACCGCGGGGTCGATGAAAAGCTGGTATCGCAGGTTGTCCCAGATCGCCGCTTCGCCCAGGGCCTCGGCGCTCCAGCCGAGCGCGGTGAGGTAATTCATCTCGACGCGGTTGAAGTCGTCTTCGCACTGCGCGTAGATCATCCCGAACACCGCATCGGCGTCGGTTTTGCCGTGGATGTGCGCGATGCCCCAATCGTCGCGAGTGATCGTGACGGCTTGCGCTTCCTTTTGCAGCCGCGCGTATTCGGCGCCGGACTTCGCGACGGGCGTCTGCCATGCCGGTGGCGTGGCCGCATCGGCGTGCGCTGGCGCGTTCGCACCGAAGGACGCTGCGAGGAGGCCCGCGAGCAGCACGCCCGCGCAGCCGCGCTGAACCTGATCGAGATGCAACGACATCGGCTACCCCTCCGTGATCTTGCAATCGCGCAACCTTAGCGCGAAAACGCGGGCATCGCCCGATGAAGTGCGACGCCTCGGGAAGACGGGACGATCGGGTGGCGCGGTTCCCGCATTGCTGCTGTATGGCGGAGCAGGCGAGGCGCCGGGCCCTCATCCAATCCTCTTCGCCGACGCGAAGCCGTCGGGGAGAGCGCTTGAGTTCGACGCAAGGTGCGTGGCCAGCTGCCTTCGCGATGCGCAACGGCGGGATGTGCTGCGCTCCTCCCGCCCTACGCCAAATTCGCTCCCTGGCTCAGCCGTTGTCGTTCGAGCCGTTCGACGCTGGCTGCGAATCGGTCGCGTCCTTGCGGACCCAGGTTTGCGTGCGGTGGAAGAACAGCAGGAAGCCTTTGACATCGAGTTTTTGCCCGTCATCGCGCAGCGACAGTTCGACCCGATAACTCTTGCCTTTGGCGGGATCGAGGATCTGGCCGCCGTCCCACTTGTCGCCGTCCTTCTTCACGCCCCACATGATCACCATGCCTTCGATGGGCTGGTTGTGGCGCTCGCCCTCGCACTTCTCGCAAACGGGGTGCGGTCCCTGATCCGAGAACAGCACCTGCCTGACCGTACCTTGCAGCGTGCCGTCGGGTTGTTCGGTGATCTCGATGATGGATTTCGGTTTGCCGGTCGCGTCATCCACCTGGGTCCAGGTACCGACCGGGGTGTCGTTGGCGGCGTAGGCGCCGGTGGCCAGCACCAGTGCAAACGCGATCAGGATGGAACGGACGGTGGTGCGCATGACGGCA
>JAICIW010000128.1 GCA_025928735.1 Rhodanobacteraceae bacterium
CCGGGTGCAACGCTCATTCGAGGTTCTGCACCTGTTCGCGCATCTGCTCGATCAACACTTTCAGATCCACCGCCGCGCGGGTGGCGCGCTGATCGACGGATTTCGATGCCAGCGTGTTGGCCTCGCGATTGAATTCCTGCATCAGGAAATCCAGCCGGCGGCCGACAGGTTCGTCCAGCGCGAGGATGCGGCGCGCCTCGCCCACGTGGGCGGCGAGGCGGTCAAGTTCCTCGTCCACATCGATGCGCGAAAGTTGCAGCACCAGTTCCTGTTCCAATCGGCCGGGCTCGGCGGATTGCGCCAAGTCGGCGAGGCGCGACTCCAGTTTCGCGCGCAGCGCCGCGCGGACGTCGGGCAGCAGCGTGCGCACCTCGGCAACGGTGCGTTCGATGCCGTCCAGCCGCTCGCGCAGCGCCGTTGCAAGCTTTTCGCCTTCGCGCGAACGCCCGGCGATGAATTCATCCAGCGAGCGATCCAGTAGCGCCAACGCCGCCTGTGCCAGCCCGGCCTGGTCGAGTTCCGGCTTCACCAGCAGGCCCGGCCAGTCCAGCAGCGCCGCGAAGTCGGTAGCAAGCTGCGGAAAGTTGTCCTTGAGCGCGCCCGCGACGGTCGCCAGTTGCGCGGCCGTGCGCTCATCCAGCAACAGGTCCGACGCGGCCGCCGGCGGGCGGTAACGAAAGGTGGCATCGACCTTGCCGCGCGCAAGCCGTGCCGCGACGTGTTCGCGCACTTGCGGTTCCAGCGCGCGCAACTCGTCGGGCAGGCGCACGCCGACCTCGAGGAAGCGCGAATTCACGGCGCGCACCTCGCACGCCAGCCAGCCTTGCGGCGTGGTGGATTCGGTGTTCGCGTAGGCGGTCATGCTGCGGATCATGGATGGTTCCGGGCAAACGCAACGAAACGCGATGTTAAACTGTCAGGCTCCTTGCGGATACCTTTCGATGACCATCATGCGTCCTTCCGGTCGCGCGCCCGATGCGCTGCGTGCTGTCACGATCGAACGCCATTACACCCGTCACGCCGAAGGTTCGGTGCTGATCGGCATGGGCGATACGCGCGTGCTGTGCACCGCCAGCATCGAGGAACGCATTCCGCCGTGGCTGCGCGGCAAGGGCGAAGGCTGGGTCACCGCCGAATACGGGATGTTGCCGCGCGCGACAAGTGAACGCAGTCAGCGCGAAGCCGCGCGCGGCGGACAGGGCGGCCGCACCATGGAAATCCAGCGTCTGATCGGGCGCAGCTTGCGCGCCTGCGTCGATCGCGTGGCGTTGGGCGAACGCGTGATCACGCTTGACTGCGACGTGCTGCAGGCCGACGGCGGTACTCGCACCGCGGCCATCACCGGCGCGTACGTCGCGCTGGTCGATGCGGTGAACGTGCTGATGCAACGCGGCGCGCTGAAACGCAATCCGATCCACGGCGCGATCGCGGCGGTTTCGGTAGGCGTGTATCAGGGCGTGCCGGTCCTGGATCTCGATTATGCGGAAGATTCCAACTGCGACACCGACATGAACGTGGTGATGAACGACGGCGGCGGCTTCATCGAGTTGCAGGGCACGGCCGAAGGCCATGCATTCCGCCGCGACGAACTCGACACGCTGCTGGCGCTGGCGCAGAAGGGCATCGGCGAATTGATCGAAGCCCAAAGGACGGCGTTGGCGAAATGAAGCTGGTGCTGGCCAGCGGCAATGCCGGCAAACTCATCGAACTGCGCGAACTGTTGGCGGGCAGTGGCATCGGACTGGTCGCGCAAAACGAGCTCGGCATTGACGACGCCGATGAAACCGGCTTGAGCTTCGTCGAAAACGCGATCCTGAAGGCCCGCCACGCGGCGCGTGCGTCCGGCATGCCTGCGCTGGCGGACGATTCCGGGCTGTGCGTCGATGTGCTGGATGGTGCGCCGGGGCTGTATTCGGCACGCTACGCCGGCATGCACGGCGACAATGCCGCCAACAACGTCAAGCTTCTGCGCGAACTCGAAGACGTGCCGGATGCGAAGCGCACCGCGCATTTCACATGCGTACTTGCGCTGCTGCACGGCGCCGACGATCCCGATCCGATTATCGCGACCGGCCGCTGGCCGGGCCGCGTGCTCACCGCGCCACGCGGTGAACGCGGCTTCGGCTATGACCCGGTGTTCCTGCCCGACGACGGCGGCGGCCTGGGTTCGGCCGAACTGGAACCCGCGTTGAAGAACCGCATCAGTCATCGCGGGCAGGCGTTGGCGGCGCTGCGCGAACTACTGTTCCCCTCTCCCTGCGGGAGAGGCGGCCGCAGGCCGAGCGCGCAGCGCTTCTCGAAGGGCGGGTGAGGGTACGCGCTTGCGACAGCATTTTTGCGACTCCGAACCCTCGCCCCAGCCCCTCTCCCGTGGGGAGAGGGGCTCATTCGTTCCGCCCCCGTTGTCGCTCTATATCCACATCCCCTGGTGCGTGAAGAAATGCCCATACTGCGATTTCAATTCGCACGGTCTGCGCGCCGCGATGCCGGAGCGCGAGTACGTCACGGCGCTGCTGGCCGACCTCGATGGTGATCTCGCCGATTTCGGCGGGGCGACCCAGGGACGCGAAATTTGCAGCGTGTTCTTCGGCGGCGGCACGCCCAGCTTGTTCGCGCCGGATTCGATCGCGGCCATTCTGGACGGTGCAGCGATGCGCATCCCCTTCGCGCGCGATTGCGAGATCACGCTTGAAGCCAATCCCGGCACGGTCGAACACGGCCGTTTCGATGGCTACCAATCAGCGGGCGTCAACCGGATCAGTTTCGGCGTGCAAAGCTTCGACGATGAAAAGCTGCACGCACTGGGGCGCATCCATTCGTCAGCCGAAGCCGAGCATGCCATCAAGCAGGCACAGGACGCAGACTGCGCCAACATCAACATGGATCTGATGTACGCGTTGCCGCGGCAAACACTGGAGGGGGCGCTCGCCGATGTCGAACGTGCGATCGCGCTGCGACCCACGCACATCTCGCATTACCAGTTGACACTGGAACCCGGCACCCCATTCGCGAAGCGTCCGCCACCGTTGCCCGATCACGACGCCTCGTGGGACATGCAGGAAGCGTGTCAAGCGCGGCTGGCGGAGGCCGGCTACGCGCAATACGAGGTTTCCGCGTACGCGCAATCGGAAAGACGTTGCCGTCACAACCTCAATTACTGGGGGTTCGGCGACTACCTCGGCATCGGCGCGGGCGCACACGGCAAGGTCAGCGGGACCGATGACATCCGCCGCCGCTGGAAGATCCGCTCACCGCGCGCCTACCTGCAGCACGCGGACACACCGCAGCGCATCGGCGGCGACGAAACCATCACCGCCGAGCAACTACCTTTCGAATTCATGTTGAACACCTTGCGCTTGAACGATGGTGTGCCGATCGCGGATTTCGCCGCGCGCACGGGCCTGCCGCTCGACGCGATCACGGCACCGCTTCGCGAAGCACACGCACGTGGCTGGCTGATCGATGACCCCGATCGACTGCAAGCAACCTCCCTCGGTCGCCGCTTCCTCAATGATTTGATCGAAGTGTTCCTGCCGCCGCGGAATCCCGGGCGCCGGCATGCCTGAGCTCGTTGCCCTCGCCTGCCCCTATTGCGGCGAATCCATCGAACTCGTGGTGGACGCCCCGGCGGGCGACGCGACCTATGTCGAGGATTGCCCGGTGTGCTGCCGGCCGATGCAGGTCGCCGTCGAGACAAACGGCACGGAGATTTCCGTCCGCGTCAGGACCGGCGACGAGTGATTCCGGCACCGTGATGGCGCTTTCCGCCGCGCTTGCATAGAATCGCCGCGTCGTGGGGCGGTTTGCCGGCTGGGTGCCTGCATCCGCCCTGCGGGGAATCCCAGGGGTCTTCCAGCTTCAAATGCGATCGAACATGCCGACACTCGCTGACCGCAGCGACCTGGCGCCACGCGCCCGGCACCTGCTGGCACAACAACTGGCCGAGTGCGGCGCGTTGCTGGAACCGCTGCTGCGCAACGTGCTGGATGATCTGGAACATGAATTGTTCCGCATCGCCGAGCAATCCAGCGGCGGCCAGGCCCAGCACGAAGCGATGGAAGCGGTGAAGGAGGTCAAGCGCAACCGTCCGCGTTTCCAGGGAAGGCTGATGGGTTTCATGGAACGCCGCTTCGCGAGCGCCGGCAGGCCGCAGGCGGAAGACGCCTCCACGCACCGCAATGCGGGGGCCGGAGATCTGGCGCTGGTCGATCCGCACGAATTCGACGAAACCATGGCACTGGACGACCTGTCCACGCGCACTGAATTGCATGCGGGCAACGCAATCTTCGATTTGTGCCATCGCTATGCCGTGCTGGTGGCGGCCCCGCCGCTCGACAACGAAGCATTGCCGCCCGGTCCGCACATCCTCGCCTCGGTATTGAGCGAGGCCGCCGCCGACCTGGGGCTCCAACGCGAGCATCGTCTGTTGTTCTACCGGTTGTGCGATCGTCGCCTGTTCGGCGCGGCCGAATCGCTCTACGGGCGCCTGAACGAACATCTCAAGTCATCGGGCATCCTGCCCGACCTGCGCAGTTACCTGCCCAAGCGTGCGCCGTCGGACCCGCGACCGACGTCCGCCGCCTCGGCGCCCGACGAGGCATCCGCGGCAAGCCCCATCGCGCCGGCAACCAATTTCACCCCACCCGCCGCGCCGCCGATGAGCGAACTGCACTCGCTGCTCGATGCGCGACGGCAGGCGTTGCATCCCGAAGCCCGGGCAGCCGCCGCGCAGTCTGCGCAATTCGCGTCGATGCCGGAATTGCAGGAAGCCCTGTCGGCGCTGCAGGCGTTGCCGTCGCGCAAGGCCGGTGCGCCAAAGGCAGGCGAACGCCTGACCGGCGATCTGCTGGCACAACTCCGCCGCGGCGCGCATGGCGACACGGTGCAGTTGCAGCCCGAACACCGCGACGCGTTGGACCTGGTCGGCCTGCTGTACGACCAGTTGCTCACCGAAACGCGCAGCGAAGGCGTTGCGCAGCAGTTGCTCGCCAACCTGCAGGTGCCGCTGTTGCGGGTCGCGCTGTCGGACAATGATTTCTTCACCGTGCGCAACCATCCCGCGCGGCGGCTGCTGAACCTGGTGCTGGAAACCGCGAATCTGTGGCTGGACCGCAGCGACGATCACTTCGACGTCGCCCTGAATCAGCGCCTGCAGCGCTCGGTCGACCGCGTCGCCTCGGAATACCAGGGCGATCTCGGCGTGATCAAACGCGAGGCGGACGACCTCGACTCGCACCTGCGCCTGCTCAGCCGGCGCGCCGAAATCGCCGAGCGCCGGCAGGTGGAAGCCGCGCAGGGCCGCGATCGCCTGCGCGACGCGCGCGCCGCCGCCTCCGACGCGATCGGCAAACGCCTCGCCGGGCACAAGACCACGCCGCTGGTCCGCTCCCTGTTGGAAAATGCGTGGACCGACGCACTGACGCTGACGCTGCTGCGGGAAGGCGAGAACAGCGAGGCTTATCGCCGCCGCCTGGCCGCCGCCGACCAGCTGCTGGGTTCCTCCGTCGAGCGCGATGATGCCAAGCTCGCCTCGGATTTGAACCACGGCCTCACCCAGGTCGGCCTGCAAGCCAACGAAGCCGATCAGATCACCCGTTATGCGCTGGACATGCCGCAGCGCACCGCGTCACAGGCCGCGGCGCCGCCGCCCAGCCAGACCGAGCTTCTGATTCGCCTGAAGTCGCGCCACAAACCCGGCGACGACGAGCCCGCCACGCCCGCCGACGCCGGCCCGCGCAAACTGACGCTGACGCCCAGCGAACGACGCGCGCTGGAAACGTTGAAGCAACTCCCGTTCGGTAGCTGGCTGGAATTCACCATCAACCAGCAGGGCCAGAAGGTCGCGCGCAAACTGGCGTGGTTCGCGCCCACCAGCGGCCGTTGTTTGCTGGTCAACGCACGCGGCGCAGCCGCGCCTGAACGAACACTGGACCAGATCGCGCGAATGATGGCGCGCGGTCAGGTTCGCCTCATTCCGCGCCAGGACGGCGGTATGATCGACCGCGCCTGGAATGCACTGGTGACAGGTTTGCGGAAATTCAGTCGGTCCAACCAACCCACGGAACCCGCCGCATGAACGACGAACGTCGCAGCGCCCCGCGCAAGCCGATCTCGGCGCCCATCGAGGTCGTCGACAGCATGAGCGGCGAAAACATCGGTCGGGTGGGCAATCTCTCGCGGACCGGCATGATGCTGATCTGCCATCGCCCCTTGCGCGACGATGCCTTGTACCAACTGAAGTTCCGTCTGCCCGACAGGCGTGGCGCGCCCACCGACATCGAAACCGGGGTGCACACCATGTGGACCGAGCTGGCCGCCACCAACGGTTACCAATGGTCGGGGTTGCGCATCATCTCGATCAGCGGTTCGGCGGCGGCATCGCTGGACCATTGGCTGGAGCAGAGCGCGGCTCGATAATGCGATCATCCATGATCGCTGCTTCGTTCAAGGTTTTCGCGACCAGCCGGCAGCTTGACCACGCTGCACCAGAACGCCCTTCCATGGGCTGACTTTTCACCAAAACACACTTTGCGTTGCGGCGCGCGTCGCCGCATCATGACGGTTCCAGCTTTCACGCAGCCGCCCGAAGCATCGCCATGACCGCTTCCCCGCAGGATAATCTCGCCGCGCTGTACCCCGCGCATCTCGCCGAAGTCGAAAAGCGCAGCGCCGACGCGCTGGCAGCCTGCGGGCGCGACACGCTGGTGGTTGCCGCCGGCATGCCGCACGGATGGTTTCTCGACGA
>JAICIW010000118.1 GCA_025928735.1 Rhodanobacteraceae bacterium
GGCGCGTCCGGCAATCCGGCGCGCCCGCATCGCATCGCTTCAGGGTTCTTCGGCTGGCGCAAACGGCTGGGCTGATTCGGGACGTCCCGGATCGAGCAGCAGCTTGACGCGCGCCTCGGTCTGTTCGAGCGCCGACTGGCAACTGCGGAAGAGCGCGATGCCGCGTTCGAACGCACGCAGCGATTCATCCAGGCTCAACTCGCCGCCTTCCATTTTCGCGACCAGCTGTTCCAGTTCGTCGAGCGACTGCTCGAACTGCGCGACGGGCGAAACATCCGCTGCAGGCGCGTCGGGTTTGACGGATTTCGGCATGCGGGCAAACTAGCGCAGCCGACAGGGCGAATCAATCGCCGGTCGGCCGTGCTTGCAAGTTTCGGGCGGGTCAATGAAAATTGCCGGCTCGCTATGGTGGATGTGGCTCAGCTGGTCGAATGCGAGCGCTTGCGACAGTCCAGTGGACTGTCGCGCGAAGCGTGAGGATGAGGCAGGATGCCGACTTGAGGGTGCACCATGGACGGTTGGTCGAAAACATTTCAGTGGTGGATGTAGCTCAGCTGGTTAGAGTCCCGGATTGTGATTCCGGTTGTCGTGGGTTCGAGTCCCATCATCCACCCCATTTTTGTACAATGCACGGTTTGCGGGCCGTTAGCTCAGTTGGTAGAGCAGGAGACTCTTAATCTCTTGGTCGTAGGTTCGAATCCTACACGGCCCACCATTTTTGATCAGGCAGGATTGCCCCTCACCCTTGCATCGCCCGCCTGCGGAAGGGGCGATCATTTCGCCCGGCGCGATATGATCCCGATCGAGCAGGGCGAAAGTGGCGGAACTGGTAGACGCGCTGGATTTAGGTTCCAGTGGGCTAACCCCCGTGCGGGTTCGAGTCCCGCCTTTCGCACCAGGAAGTATCTTTTTGCCATGGATGAGGAAGTACCTTTTGCCCATGGATGGCAATCGGTAAGCTCGCCCCGAAGCATTTCCAAGTCTGAATGTCGAACAACGGGCTTGCAGGAAACAGCCGGTGTGCAGGGAAGCGGCTCTGCGTCAGGGACGGCGCGTTTCTGGGCATGATCGGCACGAACACGCAACATCGCACTGAACATCAGGAGCTGCAATGCAAGTGTCCCTGGAAAACGTCGGCAAGCTCGAGCGCAAGCTGACGGTCAAGTTCCCGGCCGAACAGTTCGAGTCGAAGGTGCGCCAGCGCATCAGCGAACTCGGACGCAACGTGCGGCTGAAGGGTTTCCGGCCCGGCAAGGTGCCGACCAAGGTCATCGAGCAGCGCTTTGGTGAGCAGGTGCGCGGCGAGGCGCTGTCCGACCTGATCGGCAGCACCTTCCGGGAAGCCGTGCAACAACAGAACCTGCAACCGGTCGCCAATCCGAGCATCGACACCGACGGCAAACCGCAGGATGGCGAAATCGCCTACACCGCGACTTTCGAGGTGATGCCGGAACTTCCGACGGTGGAAGTCGCGATCCTGAAGATCGATCGCCCGAAGGCGGACGTTGGCGATGCTGACGTCGACCGAATGATCGAAACCCTGCAGGTGCAGCGCCGGGTGTTCGAGAAGGTCGACCGCGCCGCCGTCGACGGCGACATGGTGATCGTGGATTACACCGCGCAGACGGACGATTTCCGCCATCCGGCCGAGGGTCGGGAGCGTGCCGCCACGGTGCTGGGCGGCAACACTGCGCTGGCGGCGTTCGACGGGGCTTTGCGGGGCCACAAGGCGGGCGAAGAGCTGTCGTTCGAGGCCCAATTTCCGCCGACTTTCCCGATTCCGCAGCTTGCCGCCAAGCAGGCACGGGTCGAACTGAAGATCGGCGAAGTGCAGGAGTCGAAAACCCCCGAGGTGGACGAGGCCTTCATCCGCAATTTCGGGATCGCCGACGGCAGCGTCGAGACCTTCCGTACCGAAGTCCGCGCCAACCTGGAGCGCGAACTGGACAACGCCCTGCGCGCGCGCCTTCGCAACGAGGTGGGCGCCAAGCTCGCGGCCACCTACGCTGACGTCGACGTGCCGAAGGTGCTCGAAAACGCCGAGGCCGAATCGCTGGTGCGCGCGGCCATGCCGGATCTTTCCGGTGAGCAGTCGCTGCCCCTGGCCGCGCTGGAAGCCGCGCAGCCGATCGCCCATCAACGCGTGATTGCCGGGCTGCTGCTTCGCCAGATCGCGCAGAGCAACAACCTGCGGGTGGACAATCGCAAGGTGACCGAACGGATCGCCAAGATCGCGTCGACCTACGAAGAACCCGAACAGGTCATTGAACTCTATCGCAGCAACCCCCAGATGATGGACAACGTTCGCACCGCCGTCCTCGAGGACCAGGTTTCCGAATGGGTGGCCGACCATGCGGACACCACTGAAGTGACTTTGAGCTTCGACGAGGTGATGCACCCGCAAAACAACGCGGGCTGACCGCACCCGTCCACCGGAGAATTCCATGCAGCAGCAATCCCAGCAGACCAAGGCGTTGAATCTGGTCCCGATCGTGGTCGAGCAGACCGCGCGCGGCGAGCGTTCGTTCGACATCTATTCGCGGTTGCTGAAGGAACGCATCATCTTCCTGGTCGGCCCGATCGACGACAACGTCGCCAATCTGGTCGTGGCGCAGATGCTGTTTCTGGAGTCGGAAAACCCCGAGAAGGACATCCAGTTCTACATCAACAGCCCGGGCGGCGTGGTCTCGGCCGGTTTGGCGATCTACGACACGATGCAGTTCGTCAAGCCCGACATCAGCACCATGTGCGTCGGGCAGGCCTCAAGCGCAGCGTCGTTGCTGCTGATGGCCGGCACCAAGGGCAAGCGGTTCGCGCTGCCGAACTCGCGCATCATGATCCACCAGCCCTCCGGCGGCGCCCAGGGCCAGGCCACGGACATCGAAATCCACGCCCGCGAAATCCTGTACCTGCGCGGACGCCTCAACGAAATCTACGCCACGCACACGGGCAAGACCGTCGAGGAAATCGCCCGCGACATGGAGCGCGACCGCTACATGAGCGCCAACGAGGCGAAGGACTACGGCCTGATCGACGCGATGTTCGAGCGCCGTCCCGACGAGTCGGTGAAGTCGGCCTGAGACATCAGTCGCAACTTCGCGATTTTCCACTGTTTCCCGCGCGTTTCTGAACGCGCAGCAGCGCTGGGCCAAGCGTCCGGCTGTGTTATGCTGCAACCGAAGTCCGGGGTAATCCCCATGACGCATCGCAAGACTGATCGACGGAGCACGAAATGAGCGAGGACCGGCCCAGCCGCGGCAGCGAAGGCGGCAAGATCCTGTATTGCTCGTTCTGCGGCAAAAGCCAGCACGAAGTCCGCAAGCTGATCGCGGGCCCCAGCGTGTTCATTTGCGACGAATGCGTCGAGCTCTGCAACGACATCATCCGCGAGGAACTGGAAGAGAAGGCCGCTTCCGGCCGCACCCAGTTGCCGAAGCCGCACGAGATCATGGATACGCTCGATCAGTACGTGATCGGGCAGACCCGCGCCAAGAAGGCGCTGGCCGTCGCGGTGTACAACCACTACAAGCGGATGGAATCGCGGGCGAAGAAAGATGACATCGAGCTTGCGAAGTCGAACATCCTGCTGATCGGTCCGACCGGTTGCGGCAAGACGCTGTTGGCCGAAACGCTGGCGCGGCTTTTGAACGTGCCGTTCACGATCGCCGACGCGACCACGCTCACCGAAGCGGGCTATGTCGGCGAGGACGTCGAGAACATCATCCAGAAGCTGCTGCAGAAGTGCGATTACGACGTCGAGAAGGCGCAGACCGGCATCGTCTACATCGACGAGATCGACAAGATTTCGCGCAAGAGCGAAAACCCGTCGATCACCCGCGACGTCTCCGGCGAAGGCGTGCAGCAGGCGCTGCTGAAGCTCATCGAAGGCACGGTAGCCTCGGTGCCGCCGCAGGGCGGGCGCAAGCACCCACAGCAGGAGTTCCTGCAGGTCGACACCCGCAACATCCTGTTCATTTGCGGTGGTGCGTTCTCGGGCCTCGACAAGGTGATCCAGCAACGTTCGGAAACCACGGGCATCGGCTTCTCGGCCGAGATCCGCAGCAAGGAGCGCAAGCAGAACGTCGGCACGCTGCTGGCCAACGTCGAACCGGAGGACCTGGTCAAGTACGGCCTGATCCCGGAATTCGTCGGACGCTTGCCCGTCGTCGCCACGCTGGACGAGCTGGACGAAGATGCGCTGGTGAAGATCCTCACCGAGCCCAGGAACGCGATCACCAAGCAGTTCAAGAAGATTTTCGATATGGAAAACGTCGAGATCGAATTCCGCCCGGATGCTCTGAACGCGATCGCCAAGCGCGCGATCAAGCGCAAGACCGGCGCGCGAGGGCTGCGCACGATCCTGGAAAGCGTGCTGCTCGATACGATGTACGAGTTGCCTTCGCTGGAGCACGTCAGCAAGGTCGTGGTCGATGAAGCCGTGATCAACGGTCAGGCCGAACCGTACCTGATCTACCGCGGCAACCTGCAGCAGCAGCGCGCGGCGGGCGAGGGCGACGCCGCCTGACCAAAGTGATCCGCCTCCCTTCGGGAGAGGATGGCGTGCAGCTTTCGTAGGGCGCGTGACAACCCGCCTTCTTGCGGCGGGATTGTTCGCATCACCCATGATGCTCACCCTCGCTATGCTCGGGGCCGGCCTACGGCGATCCAAATTCGTTCCAGACGAATGCGTCGCTGGGCACTGCCGCCCTGCGGGCGGAGAGTGACTCGGGCAAAATCACAATTCTGAGGCTGGGCTGACGTCGGCTTGATCGACGGAAACCCAACACCTCCTCATGCGTGTTGGGCTTCGCGGATGAAGCCCGTTCAGCCCAACCTACCAAGGCCGATACGGCCTGAGGCCCGGGCGAAGCCCGACATCACGGCTGCAACGCTTGTTCGGCGTGCGCCTTGATGGTCTTCACCATCGCGGCGAGGCCGTTGGAACGCGTGGGCGACAGGTGTTTGCCGAGCCCGATCGCGTTGATGAATGCCGGATCGGTGTCCAGGATTTCGCGCGCGCCGTGCCCGGAATACACGCGCAGCAGCAGCGCGATCAGGCCCGACACGATGGCCGAATCGCTGGCCGCGCGCAGGTCGAGGCTATTCGCGTCACCCGACACCACGATCCAAACCTGCGACTGACAACCATCGACCTTGTTGGCCGCGGTCATGTCTTCGGGCGCCAACGGAGGCAGCTTGCGGCCGAGATCGATCAGGTATTGGTAGCGCCCGGTCCAGTCGTCGAAGAAACCGAATTCCTCGATGATTTCCTGTTGCGCGTCTATTGCGGTGTTGATGGCAAGATCGTTCATGTGTGGATTATCGCGCGGCGTGGCCGTGCGCGTCGAACAGCTGTTCAGCGTTCTGCCACTTTCCAGCGGGTGCCTTGCGGGCCGTCTTCGATTGCGACGCCCATGGCCGCAAGTTCCTCGCGAATCGCATCGGCGCGGGCGAAGTCACGGGCAGCACGTGCTGCCGATCGTTCGGTGATTAGAGCATCTATGAACTCACTGTTCGGCTGACTCACAACTGTTACTGGAGCGCCGCTTAAGTGAAGGGCTCCAGGTTTTAAATCCACCTCGACAGGGACAGAGCCTTGGAACCAAGCTTCGGGATCCTGCTGCAACAAGCCAATCATCGAGCCGCAACCCAGCAGCACTGATTTCACGTTTGCCAAAGATGCACGGACGGCCTCGTTTGCTGGGTCCGCCAATGCAAGCATTTGGCGTGCGGATTTGGCCAAGTTGTTGAGTACGGCCAAGGCAACTGGTGTATTTAGATCGTCTTCGAGAGCCCTTTCAAACTCGGCAGACGCAATACCGGGCGTCGAATCAAACTGTGCAAGGGCGCGCAACGTGCCGTACAACCGAGTCAGCGTAGCGATGCTTTGCTCAATCAGCGTTTCCGACCAGTCCAGCGGTTGCCGGTAATGGGCGGAGAGCAATGCGTAGCGCAGTGCCTCAGCCCGGAGCGGATATTGTTCAAGCAACGCATGCAACTGCTTCACGTTCCCCACCGACTTGCTCATCTTGGCGCCGCCGAAGGTGAGCATGCCGTTGTGCAGCCAGAAGCGCGCGAACGTTGGCGTGCCGTGCGCGCAGCGGGACTGCGCGATCTCGTTTTCGTGGTGCGGAAACACCAGATCCACACCGCCGGCGTGGATGTCGATCACGTCGCCCAGGTGCGCGGCCGCCATCGCCGAGCATTCGATGTGCCAGCCCGGACGGCCGTATCCCCACGGACTGTCCCAGCCGGGCAGGTCGGGCGTGGACGGCTTCCACAGCACGAAGTCGGCCGGGTTGCGCTTGTACGGCGCAACTTCGATCCGGGCGCCCGCGATCAGCTCGTCGGTCGCACGTCCCGAGAGCTTGCCGTAGTCCGCGAACTTCGCGACGTCGAACAGCACGTGGCCTTCGGCGGCATAGGCGTGGCCCGAGGCGATCAGGGATTCGCACATCGCGACGATGGGCACGATGTGTTGCGTCGCCAGCGGTTCCAAGTCGGGCGGCGCGACGCCCAGTTTGGCCATGTCGTCGCGATAAATCGTGGCGTATTTTTCGGTGATGGCCTCGATCGGTACGCCGGCTTCCCGCGCCGCCGCGTTGATCTTGTCGTCCACGTCGGTGATGTTGCGCGCATACACCAGATGCGGGTATTCCCTGCGCAATAGCCGCGCCAGCACGTCGAAAACCACCGGGCCGCGTGCGTTGCCGATGTGGACGTAGCTGTAGACGGTCGGGCCGCACAGGTACATCGTCACCCGGTTGGGATCGGTCGGCTCGAACGTCTCGACGCGACGGGACAGCGAGTTGTAGAGGCGCAGGGCCATGGATGTGATTGCCGTCGCGTTCGGGACAAATAAGCAAGCGATTTTATCAGGTTGGGTCCCTGGCTTGAGCGTGGATTCAGCATCCGCGTGGTTCAATGTGAATAACTCGTGATGACCGAAGGGTCGCGTCCTCACGGTGGAGCACGCCATGTTGAAGATATTCGTTGCGTCGTGTTTGCTGGCCTTCGCGGTGGTGGCCAATGCGCAGAATTA
>JAICIW010000101.1 GCA_025928735.1 Rhodanobacteraceae bacterium
CGATCATGTGATGATGACCCTACATCCACGAGCACATGCACAAGTGGGTTCGGGGCTAGGCCTTAAGCGGCCAGAGCGTAGACGTCGTCGTTCGCGTCTAGTTTTTTGCCACCGGATTAACGAGGAAGATGACGCCCTCGGCATGCTCCAAGCTACTTCACTGCCCCCGTCGAAGCCAGGTCGCCCCCGGGGGGAACAATGATGTGGGCGCGGCTGCAGGAAATCAATCGCGACGGCTGGCATCATGCGATGTTCGTTCATCGCAAAATGACGGCAACGCATGGGAAACATCGTCTGGCTCGCTTCCTATCCCAAATCCGGCAACACTTGGTTGCGGGCGTTCCTCGCCAATCTGATCGCCAATCGGGCCGATCCGCTGCGGCCGGACGAGATCCGCAATTACACCGATTCGGAGGCGCGCGCCGACCGCTTCAGCGAACTGGCGGGGCGGCCGAATACCGAACTGAGCATCGATGAAATCGCCGCCTTGCGGCCGAACGTGCACACGTTGATCGCGCAGCGTGCGCAGGGTACGCGGCTGGTGATGACGCACAACTTTTGCGGCACCTTCGATGGACATCCGGTGTTCAACTGGGAGGTGACCGCGGGCGCGATCTACGTGGTGCGCAACCCGCTGGATGTGGCGGTGAGCATGACCCACCATTTCGGGCTGACGCTGGAGGAAGCCATCGATCGGTTGGGCGATGATCGGGTTGCCTCCGTCAATGACCAACTGTTCGTGAGCCACGTGATCGGTTCGTGGTCGTCGCACGTGGAGGGTTGGGCCGATGCGGCCGAACGCGCGCCCGGGAAAGTGATCGTGCTGCGCTACGAGGACCTGCTGGAAAAGCCCGCCAAGCATTTCGCGAAGGCCGCGAAGCTGATCGGGTTGGGCCAGGACAAGGCGCGCATCGAACGTGCGGTGAAGCACACCTCGTTCCAGACGCTGTCGTCGCTTGAGCAGAAGCACGGCTTCGTGGAAGCGGTGGACGAAAAGACGCGGTTCTTCTTCAAGGGACGCGCCAACCAGTGGCGCGAGACGCTGAGCCGGGAGCTGGTGCAGCGGATCGTGGATGCGCATCGCGGGCAGATGCAGCGGTTCAAGTACATACCGGCGGGGTATTGAATAGCGGCAACGTCATTCCGGCGCGGGCCGGAATCCCTTCCTGATCAGCGTCGCATGTCAGCAAGATTGTCGTCATTCCGGGGCCGCTCGCGCGGTTTGCTGGCGGAACCCGGAATCGGTCTTGTGCTTGCCGGGTTTGCAAAACCGATTCCGGGTTCGCCTGCTTAAGCCGCAGGCGCCCCGGAATGACGACGAATTTCCTGACCGTGTGTATGAGATCTGCCGAGAGGTTCCCGAGTCGCGGCTTCACCCCGCCTTGTTGTGCGCGCGCAGCGTGCGCTGTTTTTCGATGTTCCACTCGCGTTCTTTTTCGGTGGCGCGCTTGTCGTGCGCCTGTTTGCCGCGGGCGATGCCGATTTCAACTTTGACGCGATTGGCTTTCCAGTACATCGCGAGCGGAACCAGGGTCAGACCCTTGCGTTCGACGGCACCGATCAGCTTGTCGATTTCGGCGCGATGCAGCAGCAGCTTGCGGGTGCGGCGATCTTCCGCAACCACATGGGTGGACGCGGAAAGCAGCGGCGGAATCGACGCCCCGAACAGGAACAGTTCGCCACCTTTCACCAGCGCATAGGCGTCGGTGAGATTGACGCGCCCTGCGCGCAGACTCTTTACTTCCCAGCCTTGCAGGGCAATGCCGGTTTCGTAGCGCTCGTCGATGTGGTACTCGTGGCGCGCGCGCTTGTTCAGCGCGATCGTCGAGGAGGCCTTGCCGTCTTTTTCTTTCTTCTTCGCCATGCTCGTTACAATGTGGTACGTGACTACGATGCCGCCGTGTCGGCGCGCAATCAGGAGAGTTCGTGCAAATCCATCGTCAGGCGCTGGTTCGCTTCACGCCGGAACAGATGTTCGATCTCGTGAACGACGTGGAAGCTTACCCGAGGCGCTTTGCCTGGTGCCTCGGCGCGCAGGTTTCCGAGCACGATGGCGAGCACCTGGTGGCGCGCCTCGACCTGCGGTTCGCCGGCTTCACGCAACACTTTTCCACGCGCAATACCCTCGATCGCCCGCACAGCATCAAGATGCAATTCGTGGACGGTCCGTTCGACTGGCTGCACGGCGTATGGCAGTTCACGCCGCTGGGTGAAAAGCCGCCCTCATCCAGCCCGGCGGGCCGTCTTCTCCCGCAGGCGGGAGAAGACAGTACGGAGCGGCCTGCGGCTGCAATCGCCCCTTTGGGCTGCAAGGTGGCGCTGGATCTTGATTTCGAAGTCAGCAACCCCTTGACAGGCTTTGCCTTCAAGCTGGGCTTCCAGAAGCTCGCCGACCGCATGGTGGACGATTTCAGCGCGGAAGCCAAGCGCACTTATGCCTGATCCTGCGCGTATCGCGGTGTCGGTGATTTACGCCGAGTCCGGGAGCGTGTTCACGATCGGCCTTTCGCTGCGCCAAGGCGCGACGGTTGCCGAGGCAATCGAACGCTCCGGTATTCGCACGGCGCGGCCGGACATCGAGATTCGCGACGACCGGCTTGGCATTTTTTCGCGCAAGGCTTCGCCCGATACCGCACTGCGCGATGGCGATCGCGTCGAAATCTACCGGCCGCTGCTCATCGATCCAAAGGAAGCGCGGCGGAGGCGGGCGCGGTGATGGCTAGCAGCCTGCGACCCGACAGGCGCGGCTCAACCGCCGTCGCCGCCCTGCTGCTGCTTCTTTTCCAGTTCTTTCTGCTGTTCCTTGGTCAGGTTGGTCGGGTACAGCGGCCCGTACTTGTGGCTTTCCTGCAGCAGATCCTGCGGCGTTTCCTGCATGAAGTTGCCGTCGGTGCGCACCAGGGTGTCGTTGTCGAAATATAACGTGAGGGTGCGTTCCTTGAGCGCGCCGCCGCGGCGCTGCAAGGTCGCGACGTAGTTCCACTGGTTCTGGTTGAACGGGCTGATCAGCGACGGCGTACCCAGCAGCGCCACCACTTGCTGCTTGGTAAGGCCGGGCTTCAGTTCGCTCACGTTCTTGCCGATCAGCAGGTTGCCCTGTTGCACGTCGGGGCGGTAAATGGCATTGCAGGCGCCGAGCATCAGGACGCTGGCGGAAGCGAGCAGGACAACGGGAATGATCTTGCGCATCGTGTTGGGTCGGTCGGTGGACGGTGAATGATACACTAGCCAAGTTTCGGGCCGGATCGTCAGACCCTGCGCCGCCACCGGAGTTCAGCCATGGAATCCCAGGATTTGCGCAATGCCGGGTTGAAGGTGACGCACCCACGCATCCGTGTGCTGGAAATCCTCGAGCACAGCCACGATCACCTGACCGCCGAGAACATCTACAAGCTGCTGCTGGAAGAATCCGAGGACATCGGGCTGGCAACGGTGTACCGCGTGCTGACGCAGTTCGAAGCGGCGGGTCTCGTGATCAAGCACAACTTCGAGGGCGGGCAGGCCGTCTATGAACTGGATCGCGGCCAGCACCACGACCACATGATCGACGTGACCACCGGCAAGGTGGTCGAGTTCGTCAACGAGGAAATCGAGAAACTGCAGCACGAGATCGCGGCCAAGCACGGCTTCGAAATCGTCGATCACAGCCTCGTGCTGTACGTGCGGCCCAGGAAAAAGAAGGCTTGATAGGTAGGGCGGGAGCAGCCGCGTTGCGGCGTATCCCGCCAATTGATGCCCCCGACACGGCGGGATTCGCTGCGCTTCTCCCGCCCTACGTGTTCTGAAGAGATTCTGATCTGGCTCGTCATCCCGGAATCGCGAAGCGATATCCGGGACCCAGTGTCTGTCTGCTTTAATGCATTGCGCAAAGTCACTGGATTCCCGCTTTCCTCGCTCCTCAAAGCGCGTACATCCATGTACGCTCTCCGCGTCGCGGGGATGTCGAAAAGGAAGCGGTCGGAGTTTCCTAGGGCGCTTGCGCTTTTTCCAGCATCTTCTTCGCGTGCGCCCGCGTTTCGCGATCGATTTCGACGCCGCCGAGCATGCGTGCCACTTCTTCGCTGCGGCCTTTCGCGTCCAGCACGATGATGTGGGTGCGGGTGGCTTGGTCTTCGATGGCCTTGGTGACGGACAGGTGCGCATGGCCTTGCGCCGCGACTTGCGGAAGGTGGGTCACGCACAGCACCTGGCAGCGTGAGCCGAGCGCGCGCAGTTTGGCGCCCACGGTTTCCGCGACCGCGCCGCCGATGCCGGCATCGACTTCGTCGAACACCATGGTGCCGACGGCATCGCTGCCGAGTGCGGCCACTTCGATCGCAAGCCCGATGCGCGACAATTCGCCGCCCGAGGCGACTTTCCGCAGCGGGCGCAGCGGCATGCCGAGGTTCGCGCTGACGGTGAATTCGCAGCGCTCGCGGCCGTGCGGATCGGGCTCGCCGGAAAATTGCGGCTCGACGTCCACGGCGAACGAGCCGCCGGCCATTCCCAACTCGTCCATCAATGACGTGACGGCTTCGCCGAGCGCTTTCGCGGCGCCGGCGCGGCGTTTGGACAGCGCACTCGCGGCGTTGCCGTAGTCGGCGAAGCATTGCTTGCGTTCGGCCGCCAGTTTGGCCAGCGAATCGCCGGCATCTTCCAGCGTTTGCAATTCCTCGTGCAATCCGGCGACGTGTGCATGCAAATCTGCGGCCGGCAGGCGATGTCGGCGCGACAAATCGTGCAGGGCGGTCAAGTGCGCATCCGCCTCGGCGTAGCTTTCGGGATCGAGGTCGAGGCTCTGGGCGTAGCGGGACAGCACGTCGGCCGCCTCGCCAAGCTGGATGCGCGCGTTATCGAGCAAATCCAGCGGACCCTGCAGCGCCGGATCAAGTTCCGCCAAACGTTCCAGTTCCGCATGCGTGCGAACGACGGCGCGCGTGGCCGCGAGTTCGCCGTCGCCGTCCAGCATCTCGGCGATGCCGGACGCGCCCTCGGCGAGCTTGCCGGCGTTCGCCAGGCGCTTGTGCCGCGCTTCGAGATCGGCCAGCGCATCGGGCGACAATGCCCAGCGTTCCAGTTCCGCGACTTCGTGGCGCAACAGGTCGATGCGCGCGGCGCGGTCGTCGCCGCCCGAAAGTTCGCGCTCTCGCGCCACGATGTCGCGATGTCGCAGCGCCAGCCCGGAGACTTTCGCAACTGCCTCGCCGTTGCCGCCAAACGCATCCAGCATCTGCAACTGCTGGGCGCGATCCAGCAACGCCTGATGCTCGTGCTGGCCGTGGATTTCCACCAGCATTGTCGTGAGTTCCGACAGTTGGGCCAGCGACGCCGTGCGCCCGTTGATCCACGTCCGCGAGCCGCCTTCCGCGACGATCACGCGGCGCAGTCGGCAGGCTCCGTCTTCGTCATCGAATGCCTGTTCGGACAGCCATGCACGTGCAGCGGGTGCGTTCGCGAGATCGAATTCCGCCGAGATTTCCGCGCGCTCGCAGCCCGCGCGCACCATGCCCGCGTCGGCGCGGGTGCCGGACAGCAGCAACAAGGCATCGACCAGCAGCGACTTGCCGGCGCCGGTTTCGCCGGTGACCACGGTAAGGCCGGCACCGAGCTCGATCTCGGCGGCTTCGAGCACGGCGAAGTTGCGGACGGAGAGTTGGGTGAGCATCGGATGGGACCGGTGGGTGCGAGGATTCTAACGAAGCGGGGTCGGGGAAAGGGTAGCGGCGGCGCGCCCCCGAAAACGTGCGCCAAAGCGCCCATCATTCTGCATGCTTCGCCCTTGTTTTTGCCGCTGCACCCCCGCCACCCGTGTCCCATCTCCCGCGCTTCGCTTGCATTCCATCGCCGCTACCCGTATTAGAGAGGGTGCCACCGCTGTCCAGGTCTTTCGTGTCCGAACCCCACCGTCTCGACGTCCGTGCCCGCCATCTGTTGCGCACCCTGATCGCGCAATACCTGGAGGAGGGCCAGCCGGTCGGTTCCCGCACGCTGGCGCGTTCGGCGGGCCTGGACGTAAGCCCGGCCACGGTGCGCAACATCATGGCTGACCTCGAAGAGCTTGGCCTGATCGCCTCGCCGCACACCTCGGCCGGACGCGTTCCGACCGTAAGCGGGCTGCGCCTGTTCGTGGACAGCCTGCTGGAACTGAAACCGCTGCCGCGCGGCGCGGTGATCCAGATGCAGCGCGAGCTGCCGCGCGAATCCAGTTCGCCGCGCGAATTGCTGGGCAATGCTTCCAGCCTGTTGTCGGCCATGACCCGTTTCGTGGGACTGGTGACGGTGCCGGGCGCGGCCGACGCGCCGCTGAAGCAGATCGAATTCGTATCCATCGAATCGCGCCGGGTGCTGGCCATCCTGGTGTTCGCCGATGGGCAGGTGCAGAACCGTGTGTTGAACTTGAGCCAGCGTTTCGATGCGCGCGCGCTGGAACTCGCCGCCAATTACTTGAACGAGCACTACGCCGGCTTGCGCCTCGACGACATCCGGATCCGGGTGCTGGCAGATTTGCGCGCGGCAGGCAGCGAATTGAATCGCCTGCTCGACACCGCGGTCGAAGTGGCTGCCGAAACGTTCGCGCCGGAGCCCGAATCCGACATGCTGGTTTCCGGACAGACCAACTTGATGTCGGGCGACGACAGCCAGCAGATGGAACGGTTGCGCGAATTGTTCGAAGCCTTCCAGCGCAAGCGCGAATTGCTGGCGTTGCTGGAAGGCTGCGCGCGCTCGCCGGGTGTGCGATTGTTCATCGGCGAGGAATCGGGCTTCGAGCCGCTCAAGGGCTACAGCCTCGTCAGCGCACCCTACGGGTCGGAAGGCCACGTGCTGGGCGCGATCGGCGTGATTGGCCCGACCCGGATGGCTTACCATTCGGTGATTCCGGTGGTGCAGGCGACGGCGAAGCTGCTCACCGACGCCCTGAGAACCCCGGAATAGGGGCTTTTCGACTTGAATCGCGGTACTCCGACCGCATAGATTTGTCTGCTGCGCCCCGTCCCCGCGTCCGTCCCGACGTGAAACGAAGCGCTTCTGTGAAAAATCAGCCGTGGATGGCTGTCGTTTGATTTTCGCGATCAGGGATGATCGCAAAATTCCAGCCGAGGAATGAGCATGATGAACCCGAAGGAATCGCCGGAACAAGCGCCGCAGGACGATCGGCAGCCGCCGCTGGAGGCCGGCGCGGACGAGCTGGAAACGCTGAGCCGGCAACTGGCGGAAGCCGAAACCAATCTTGCGGGCATGCGCGAAACGCTGCTGCGCGAGCGCGCCGATCTCGAAAACCAGCGCAAGCGCATGCAGCGCGACCTGGAGCAGAGCCTGAAGTTTGCCAACGAGAAACTGCTGCGCGACCTGCTGCCGGTGTACGACGGTCTCGAGAGCGGGCTGGCGGTCGAAACCGCCGATGTGGCGTCGATGCGCGAAGGCCTCAGCCTCAC
>JAICIW010000394.1 GCA_025928735.1 Rhodanobacteraceae bacterium
CAGCGAAGCCACGGTTTCGATCTTCGGCTTGTCCCAGGTACCGGTGACGCGATAGATGCTGCCCGCGGCCCTGTTGAGGCCCTTGCCGATCAGCCCCTGCACCACCAATCCGGCTGCCGCACCGACCGGGCCGCCGATCACGGCGCCCACGACCGGCAGCGCACCGCCGACGTGCGGGGTGACGTCGATCGTGAGGTCGTAATCGCGCGCGCGGAATCCGGTACGGCCCTGCATCACGATGCGCGCCGCGGGTGCGGTGATGACCATGTTGCGGGTGTGGGCGCTGCCGTCCCGCAACTGGAAATTGGCGGTCACGCTGTCGAAGCCGAAGCCCGACTTGAACACGTCGCCGAAATGCAGCATCAGCCGGCTCGGAATTTCACGCAGCGACAGCAGGCCCAGCAACCGTCCCAGGCCCGGCTTCACTGCCAGGATGCGCCCCTCGCCCACCTTGATGTCGAGTTCGCCCGTCATCCACGCCAGCGAAAAACCCGAGGGCGCACCAGGCCAGGTACCGTCGATGTGCAGGTGCGAATTCTTGCCGCCCGCCAGCAAGCCGCTGAAGCCGAACGCGCCCAGCATCTTGCCGAAGTCGTGCGAGGCGACATCGATCACGAGATGCGACTGGCTGGACGCCTTGGTGCCGTTCCAGTCGCCGTGCGCCTGGATCGTGAAATCCGTGCCCTTCGATTCGAACTTGTCGATGCGCATGCCCTGCGGCGTCGACGCACTCTCGAACGTGGTCGCACCGAGCTGTGCCTTGCCGAGTTTCAGGTCGCCGATCGTGACGTGCAGCGGCGGCACCGCGGCCGGCGCGATCGGCGAATTCGCGGGCGGCGGCTCCGGTGGCGGCGGCGGACCGGATTCCTCTTTCGGTTCCGGCGGCTCGGGCCAATGCAGGTAATCCAGTTTCGCGCTGATGCCGCGCGTGGCGAGATCGTGCGTTGGCAGGTCGATCGTGCCTTTGACCGCGGTGCCATCGAAAGCGATGGTGTCGTTGTCCGCACCGGCGCCGAACGAAAACTGCAGCGCCCCGAGATCGGTGCCGAACACCTCGGCGGCATCCGTCGCAACGTTCGCCTTCGCGAGTTCCGGAAACGCACCGCCCGATTCGCCACCCAGCGCCTGCTGGATCCACCCGCTCACATCCAGCCGAGGCGCGCGGCCGTTCACCACCAGTCCCCGCTCGGGCACGCTTGTCGGTATTCCGCTGCCGAAGTTCATCGCCAGCGCCGTAGGCAGGTTGCGCGCGGCATCGCCCAGGCGCCCGCGCACCTGCAGCACGTCGCCCAGCGACACCGTCAGTGGTGCGCCGGCCGGCGGAAGCTGCAGCGTGAGATCGAGCGGCAACGATGCATCGGCAGGCTTGTTCAGCGGTGCCGGAAGATCCAGCGCCAGACCGGCAAGCGTCGATTTCACGTTGAGGATCGTCGTCGCGGGCGCGTTGTTCTCGCCGTTCACCAGGCGCACCGCGATATGGAACGGCGCCGCGCCGCTTGCATGCTCCACGAGGTTCGCAAGATCGGGATAGCCCTGCACCAGCACCTGCGCGGAAGCCGTGGTGTCCATCGACGCTTCCACCATGTCCTTCGGATCGCTCACCGCATTGCCACCGACCGCCATCGACAGCTTCGCGGGCGCGCCGCGGAACATCGCCGAGAGGTCCTGTGCCCGGAATCCCTTGTTGTCGATGAACAGTGGCCCGGTGAGATTCTTCAGCGCGATGTTCCACTTCGCCGCGGTCACATCCGCGTCGGCCAGATCGACCTTGCCGTCCAGCGTGAAGCTTTCCGCCTGATCCAGCGGAATGGACAACTTGATGCCGAACTTGGCCTTGCCGCCGACCCTCAACCCGTCCAGCACGTCCTTGGCGTTGACGGCCACCGGGCTGTGGCGCACGAAATTCAGCAACTCGGCGCCGGTACCCCCGCCCTGGATGTCGAGGTTGAGCACGCCGTGGTGCAGATCCGGGATCTCCGCCACCGCGTGGGTCGTGGTGACACCCTGCACCGTCGCATGCGTGGCGACGATGGCCATGTGGTTGTCGACGAAATCCAGCGCGGCATCCACGTCGGTTGCGCGCGGCCATTCGTCGGAGAAATCGAACGAGGCGTCCTGCACGGCACCGGTCGCCTCGAAACGACCTTCGTGATCGAGGAACGGCCAGTCGTCCAGATCGCC
>JAICIW010000251.1 GCA_025928735.1 Rhodanobacteraceae bacterium
CACGAGGAAAAAGCCGAGCCGAAACCCAAGCCGCCGCCGCCCGCGCCGGTGCGGGTGTTGCCCACGCCGGTGCCGCAGCCGAAATTGAAGGATCAGGAAAAGATCGCCGAGATCGCCGAGCAGAAGGCCGAGCAGGAAAAGCAGGCGCAGGAAGAACAACAGAAGCAGCGCATGGCGGAATTGACGAAGCAGAAGGAAGCCGAGCGCATCTTGAAGGAACTCGCCAAGGTCAGAGCGGAGAGCGAAGCCCAGCAGCGCAAGATCAACCTCGAGGCACAGAAGGCGCAGCAACTCGCCGATTTGCGCAAGGCCAGCCAGACCCAGAACGCACAGAACGTGCCGGAGGCCAAGCAGGCCATGACGGGGCAGGCGGGCACTTCCAACGATGCCTACGTCGCCGCCTTGCAGAATGCGATCACACAGAACTGGCTGAGGCCCGACAACATTCCGGTCGGCGTGGTATGCCCTGTGGAAATCAAGCAGATACCGGGCGGTCAGGTGGTGTCTGCCACAGTACTGCCGAGTTGTCCGTTCAACGACGTGGCCAGGGCGTCGGTCGAACACGCGGTGCTGCGGTCCTCGCCGCTGCCCTACAAGGGGTTTGAAAAACAATTCAATCGCGACATCATCTTCAATTTCACGGTGACCTCATCGCAATGAAAGGTGCTCGAATCATGCGAATGCCAAAAATCCTTTTTGCCTTGACCTTTGCGTCGCTTGCCGCGTTGTTTGCCACGCAGGCGGGCGCGCAGGGCCTGACGGTGCAGATTGTCAACGGCGTGCCCTCGGCGATTCCGGTCACCGTGGTGCCGTTCGGCCAGCAAGGTTCCGGACCGGCGTCGCCCGTGGATATCGCGCAGATCGTCAGCATGGATCTGAATCGCTGCGGCAAATTCCGCACATTGCCGGGCAGCGAGGTGGTGGAATCGCCGACCACCGGCTCGCAGATCAAATTCGCGACGTGGCAGCAGTTGAAACAGGATTACATCGTGGTCGGCCGTACCACCTATGACGGTGGCGCGCTCAAGGCCGATTTCGAGCTGTGGGACGTCAACAAGCAGCAACAATTGCTGGGCCTCTCGATCACGGGGCAAGGCAGCGACTTGCGCCGCGTCGCGCATCAGATTGCCGATCAGATCTATCAGAAGATCATCGGCGTGCGCGGTGCGTTCGACACGCGCATTGCCTACGTGACCATGGTGGGCCTCGGCGACAACGCGCAATACGCGCTGGTGGTGGCCGATTCCGATGGCTACAACCCGCAGACCGTGGTGCATTCGCATGAAGCACTGCTGTCGCCGGCGTGGTCGCCGAACGGCCAGGAATTGGCCTACGTGTCGTTCGAAAGCGGCAATTCCGCGATCTACATCCAGAACATCGCCACCGGTTCGCGCCGCGTGGTTTCCGGCCGGGCCGGCATCAACGGCGCGCCGCGCTTCGCGCCGGATGGCAAGCGCCTGGCGGTGAGCTTGTCGTTCCAGGGCAATCCGGAAATCTACACGATGGATCTCGCCACCGGTGCGCTGACACGGTTGACCCACAATCTCGCGATCGACACCGAGCCGCGCTGGACGCCCGACGGCGCCAATGTGGTGTTCACTTCGGATCGTTCCGGCAAGCCGCAGTTGTACGAAATTCCGGCCTCCGGCGGCACGCCGCAGCGCATCACTTTTCAGGGCCAATACAACGCCAACGCGTCCATCAGCTACGACGGAAAGAAGATTGCGATGGTGCAAGGCAACGGGAACGTGTATCGTATAGCAGTGATGGATCGCTCCCTCGGCGGTCAGGAGACATTCGTTTCCCCGGGCAATCTGGACGACGCGCCAAGCTGGGCACCCAACGCCAGCATGCTCCTCTACTCAGCCAACGAAGGCCCTCGCGGCGTCTTGTACGCTGTTTCGGCCGACGGGCGGGTACGTCAGCGGCTGGTGCTGGGCGACGGCGACGTGCGCGAACCGGCTTGGGGACCGTATCGGAATCCTTGACGCCGCCTTGATCGAAAGGATGCTTCAATTCAACATGTTGTACCCACCACTCACTCACTCACTCGTTCAAAAAAAGGATGGATTCGCCATGAACGCAACCGTTCGCGTCTCCGTAGTTGCATTGTTCTGCCTGGCCGCTGCGGCCTGTGCGAAGAAGCAGGAAGTCAAGCCGCAAGCTCCGCCGGAAGCTCCGACCACCACCACCGCGCCAACCAACACCGAAGGCGCGTTCACGCCGGCCGATCTGCAATCCAACGCCTGCCTGCGTACCCGCGTGATCTACTTCGATTTCGACAAGAGCGACATCCAGTCGCAGTTCGACAACATCGTCGCCTGCCACGCCAAGTACCTGCGCGACCGTCCGATGGCACGCATGACGATCGAAGGCAACACCGACGAACGCGGCACCCGCGAGTACAACCTCGGCCTCGGCGAACGCCGTGGCAACGCGCTTGCGAGCGCGCTGGAAGCCGCCGGCGCCTCGGCCGACCAGATCAAGGTCGTGAGCTATGGCGAGGAGCGCCCGGTGTGCCGCGAGCACAACGAGAGCTGCTGGCACCAGAACCGTCGCGACAACATCGTCTACACCACCGAGTGATCCGTGGTGTTCGACGCACGCAAGTCGCGCACGTTCGTAATGATCATGGCCGCTTCGGCGGCCATGATCGTTGCCGGGGCGGGTATTTCCACCGCGTCGGCGCAGGACGCATATCCGGATTCCTCGGTCGCGCCGCCGCCGTCGAACAGTCTCGCGCTGGTCAACCAGATCCAGGCCATGCGCGACCAGATGCAGCAGATGCAGGGCCAGATCGAGGAACTGCAGCACCAGATCCGGCAGTTTCAGCAGACCGCCAAGGATCAGTACATCGATCTGGATTCGCGCGTCGGCAAGCTGGAACACGCGCAGCCTGCGACCTCGACTTCGTCGGCCGCGCCCATCGCCGCCGCGGCGGCTGTGCCAGCGGCGTCCGCACCACCGAACACATCTTCACCGGCGAAACCGGCTTCTCCCGCCGATCAGGCGGCCGCGCAAGCCGATTTCGACGCCGCATTCAAATCGCTGCGCGCCGGCAATTACGTCGATTCCGCGCGCGGCTTCCGCGCCTTCATCGACAGGTATCCGGACAGCACGCTGGCGCCGAACGCGTATTACTGGCTGGGCAGTTCGTACCAGGTCACCCAGAACTACAAGCCCGCGCTGACCGCATTCGAGACCTTGCTGCGGAAGTATCCGGATGACTCCAAGGCTGCGGAAGCGCAACTCCGCGTTGCCGACTGCCAGATTGCGCTGAAGGATTTTGTCGCCGCGCGCGCCACGCTGCAGGCGGTGATCAAGGCGCATCCCGGTACGCCATTGGAAAAACGCGCGCGCGACCGGATGAACGACATCCCGCCGTCCGCGGGTACGAAGTGACCCGTTCGCGATGATGGCTGCGCGTTTCGCGGCACCGGCGGTGGTGCTGGTTTCCGGCGGCATGGATTCGGCTGTCACGCTCGCGATGGCGCGCGCGCAAGGTTTCGCCTGTCACGCCCTTTCGGTGGCCTACGGCCAGCGCCACGTATCGGAACTTGCCGCCGCCGCGCGTGTTGCCGCGATGCTGAGTGCCGTCGAGCACAAGACCGTTTCCGTGGATTTGCGCAGTATCGGCGGTTCGGCGCTGACCGCCGACATCGAAGTGCCAGAACACGTCGATGCGCATGGCGAGAACGACATACCGGTCACCTACGTGCCGGCACGCAACACCATCATGTTGTCCATCGCGCTGGGCTGGGCGGAAACGCTGGGCGCGAATGACATCTTCTGCGGCGTCAACGCGGTTGATTATTCGGGCTACCCCGACTGCCGGCCCGCCTTCATCGAGTCCTTCGAGCGACTCGCCAACCTCGCGACGAAAGCCGGCGTCGAAGGCGGTGCGTTGCGCGTGCACGCACCACTGATCAATCTTTCGAAAGCGGACATCGTGCGCGAAGGCATGCGTCTGGGGGTCGACTTCTCGGCGACCGTTTCGTGCTATCGCGCCGATGTGGAGGGCCGCGGCTGCGGACACTGCGATGCCTGCGTGTTGCGCGCGCGCGGTTTTGCGGATGCGGGTGTGGCCGACCCCACGCACTACGTTCCGGCGGCGTGACACGTTAGAATGCGCGG
>JAICIW010000270.1 GCA_025928735.1 Rhodanobacteraceae bacterium
CCTTCTCACGGAGGGAGAAGGAACGACATTGGCTTGGCTTCGCGACGAAGTCGGCCTTGGCGACGCCGCCGCGCGTCAACTGATCGACTACCTCGCCGCCGCGCGCATCGAACTCGGCCTGCTGCCGACGCAATCGACATTGGCGATGGAACGCTTCTTCGACGAATCCGGCGGCATGCAGTTGATCATCCATTCGCCGTTCGGCAGTCGCCTGAATCGCGCGTGGGGGCTCAGCTTGCGCAAGCGCTTCTGTCGCAGCTTCAACTTCGAACTGCAGGCCGCGGCCACCGAAGACGCGATCGTGCTGTCGCTTTCGACCAGCCATAGTTTTCCGCTGGAGGAAGTCGCGCGCTATCTCCATTCCAACTCGGTGCACGACGTGCTGACCCAGGCGCTGCTGGACGCGCCGATGTTCGCGTTGCGCTTCCGCTGGAATGCCGGTGCCGCGCTGGCGCTGCCGCGTTTCGCAGGCGGCGCCAAGGTGCCGCCACAGATCCAGCGCATGAAGTCGGAAGATTTGCTGGCGACAGTGTTTCCCGACCAGGTTGCCTGCCTCGAAAACATCGTGGGCGAACGCAAGATCCCGGATCACCCGCTGGTCGCCCAGACGTTGCAGGATTGTCTGTACGACGCGATGGACCTGGAAGGCCTGACCGAGTTGCTGAAACGACTCGAAAGCGGCGAAGTCAAAATCGTCGCACGCGACCTGACCGCACCTTCGCAACTCGCCGCCGAAATCCTGGGTGCCCGGCCGTATGCGTTCCTCGACGGCGCACCGCTGGAGGAACGCCGCACCCAAGCCGTATCATCGCGCGGTTTCGTCGACGCGCAAAGCGCGGAAGATCTGGGCAAGCTGGACGCGGATGCGATTGCCGCAGTGCGCGAGGAAGCGTGGCCCGCGCCGCGCGACGCCGACGAAATGCACGAGGCATTGCTGGCGCTGGGGGCGGCAGGCAACAACGACCTTGCGCACAATACCTCATGGCAAAGCTGGCTCGACGCACTGGCTACGGCGCGCCGGGCTGCGCTTCTTATCCCCTCTCCCTCCGGGAGAGGCGGAGCGGAGCGAACGCGCGCGGAACGCGAACGCGAAGCGGCGGGTGAGGGTTCGGCGTCGCATCAACCTTCCGCAGAAACCCGGACCCTCACCCCGGCCCCTCTCCCGGAGGGAGAGGGGTTCAAGCTGTGGATCGCCGCCGAAGCGCTGCCGATGTGGCAGGCGATCCATCCAGACGCGGTGCTGCACCCAGCGATGGAAGCACCTGCGGAATTTGCCCAAAAAGCGTGGACGCGAGAGGAAGCGCTGATCGAAATCCTGCGCGCACGCGTCGGTTGTACGGCTCCGATCCGGGCGAGCGATCTGGCGCACACGTTCGACGTTCGCGACAGCGACATCGCGATCGCGTTGGCTGCATTGGAAC
This sequence comes from Rhodanobacteraceae bacterium, assembly GCA_025928735.1. Lineage (GTDB taxonomy): Bacteria > Pseudomonadota > Gammaproteobacteria > Xanthomonadales > Rhodanobacteraceae > 66-474. The sequence goes on from JAICIW010000270.1 coordinate 1,422, forward strand.
GCGAAGGCTGCGCGATGCGCGGCCGCTTCACGCCCGACGCGAGCGATGAGGAATGGTGCGATCGGCATTTGTTGGCGCGCATCCACCGCCGCACCCTGCAGCGCCTGCGACGCGAGATCGAACCGGTCGCGCCGCGCGACTTCCTGCGTTTCCTCATCGATTGGCAACACATTGCGCCCGACGCGAAGCTGCGCGGACCCGACGCGCTGGCCGCGGTGCTGGCGCAACTGGAAGGTTTCGAGGCGCCAGCCGGTGCCTGGGAATCGCAATTGCTGCCTGCACGCATGGCGGGTTACGACATTGCCTGGCTGGACGCCTTGTGCGGATCCGGGCGGATTGCCTGGGCGCGGCTGCGCGCGTCCGCGGGCGGTACGCACGCTTCACCGGTGCGTGCTTCGCCGATCGTGCTGCTGCCGCGCAAGCAGTTGCCGACATGGAACGCGATCGGCGCGCAGACCAATCCCGGGCCGCCATCGCTGTCATCGCGCGCGCAGGGCGTCGTCGAATTCCTTGCGCAGCACGGCGCATCGTTCTTCGGCGAAATCGCCGATGGCACGCGTCTGCTGAAAGTGGAACTGGAAGACGCGCTGGGCGAACTGGTCGGTACGGGCATGGTCGGCGCGGACAGTTTCGCGGGCCTGCGCGCGCTGCTGCAGCCTGCCTCGAAGCGCAAGCACCCGCGCCAGCGGCGCCTTGCACGCCACCTGTTGAACGGCATCGAGGATGCGGGACGCTGGAGCCTGGTCCGGCGCTCCGGATTTTCCCCTCTCCCTCCGGGAGAGGGTGCCCGACTATGGCCGACTGGATTGGCCGTGAACGGCTTCAGCCGGCCCGAAGGGATGGCGCGAGTAAGGGCGGGTGAGGGTTCGGCTACGCGAAGCGGCGGCGCGATTGCGGCGCTACGCGCCGCCTCTCCCGAAGGGAGAGGGGAACATGTCGAACACATCGTCCGCGTGCTGCTACGCCGTTGGGGCGTGGTGTTCTGGAAGCTGCTGGAACGCGAAGCCGGGTGGTTGCCGCCATGGCGCGAATTGCGCCGCGTGTATCAACGGCTGGAAGCCCGCGGCGAAATCCGCGGTGGCCGGTTCGTCGAAGGCGTGGTGGGCGAACAATTCGCGTTGCCGGAAGCCATCGAGGCGCTGCGCCGCGTACGCAGGCGCGAACACGACGGCGCGTGGATCGCGATCAGCGGCGCCGACCCCCTGAATCTCGTCGGCGGTGTCTTGTCGGGCGCGAAGGTGCCGGCCGTGGCGAGTTCGCGCATTGTGTACCGCGACGGCCTGCCCGTCGCAACGCTTGTCGCAGCCGAAGTCACGTTGCTGCAAACGTTGCTGCCCGAGGAGGAACGCATGGCGCGCGCGTGTATTCATCATGCGATCGTCCCTGATCGCCGCTTCGCCCGAGCTACTTCGTGAATCCTGACGCCAACCGCCAGTCAAGCAGCACCAGAACGGCCAACCACGGCCTGACTTTTCACAACGGCTGCTTCGGATGAAGCGTCCCTATTTCTTTGGCGCGTACAACTGCGACAGGTAATCCGGCGTGCCCTTGATGCGCTCGATGTCAGGGTACTTCAGTCCCTCGTGGTAGTTGATGTCGAGCGTCCTGTACTCGTTGAAGTTCTTCACCAGCAGCTTGATCGGTTGGTCGCTGCCCTTGGCGTCCTTGATGGCCTGCTTCATCCCGTCCGCACTGAATTCGGTGCCATTCACAGCCACGATCTTCATGCCCGGCGACAGGCCTGCCTTGTAGGCAGGGCTGTCCCAGCGCACGTCGCGCAGTTCGCCCTTGCCGGAACCCGAAAAACCCACCGAGTACGTGAAGTCGGCGCTGTCCGCGTATTTCGGAAAGCGCTTCTTGAAGCTCGCCATCACGGCCTTGGCCGCCTTGGATTGCTCGTCCTTGTACACCAGTTGCCAGCCTTCGAGCCTCAGCGCCTCGGCAAGATTGCCGTGGCCATCGAGGCGCTCGCGCAGGAAGCTCGCCCAGTCGTACGGCACGATCTTGTTCAGACCGGCTACCACGTCCTCGAAGGTGTAGGTGTTGACGTCCCACGCGCCGGGATGGATGCCGAAGAACGCGCGCGCGAAGTCATCCAGCGAATGCCTGTTGTGGCTCAAGCTGCGCATCTTGCCGTCCACCGCCAGCCAGATCAGTTGACCGGCGGAGTAGTAATCCTCGCTGCCCTGGTAATTGCGCCACGGCAGCGGCGCGCGCTGCGCGATGGTCGGATCGTTGGTGGTGTCCTGGATGTTGCGCCAGGTACGAAAGCCGGGCCGATCCATGTCGTATCTCGCGGCCACCTGCGCCAGCAGCGCGAGCCCGGTGTCCTTGTTCTCGAGCCCCGCGCGCACC
>JAICIW010000250.1 GCA_025928735.1 Rhodanobacteraceae bacterium
AAATGCGGCCCGGTGCCGGTACCGGAAGATCGGTTGCCGGTGGTGCTTCCGGAAGACGTCGCGTTCAGCGGCGTGCAATCGCCGCTGAAGACCGATCCGGAATGGCGCATGACGCGCTGTCCGCAATGCGCCGGCGCGGCCGAGCGCGAAACCGACACCTTCGACACCTTCATGGAATCGAGTTGGTATTACGCGCGCTACACCTCGCCCGGCGCCGCGACGCAGATCGACGCGCGCGCGAATTATTGGTTGCCCGTGGATCAGTACATCGGCGGTATCGAGCACGCGATCCTGCACCTCTTGTATTTCCGCTTCTACCACAAGCTGCTGCGCGACGCAGGGCTGGTGCATTCGGATGAACCCGCGACCAACCTGTTGTGCCAAGGCATGGTGGTGGCGGAAACGTTCTATCGCGAGGATGGCAACGGCGACAAGACCTGGATCAACCCGGCCGATGTCGACATCCAGCGTGACGAGAAGGGTCGCGTTGTCGGCGCGACGCTGAAGGCCGATGGGCAACCCGTGCAGATCGGCGCGTCCGAGAAGATGTCGAAGTCGAAGAACAACGGCGTCGATCCGCAGGTGATGATCGACCGCTACGGCGCCGATACGGTGCGGCTATTTTCGATGTTCGCGTCTCCGCCCGACCAGTCGCTGGAATGGAACGAAGCCGGCGTCGAGGGCATGGCGCGCTTCCTGCGCCGCTTCTGGCGCGACGTGGTGACCCATGCCTCGCAGCCGGATCATCCGGCCATCGATCCTGCGTCATTGAGCCCCGCGCATAAGGCCATGCGCCGCCAGTTGCACGAGACCATTGCCAAGGTTGGCGACGACATCGGTCGCCGGCGCAACTTCAACACCGCGATCGCCGCGCTGATGGAACTGCTGAATGCGCTGTCGAAGTTCGACGACATGAGCGACGCCGGCCGCGCATTGCGCCACGAGACGCTGGAAACGATGGTGCTGCTGCTGAACCCGTTCACGCCGCATACCAGCCACGCGTTGTGGCAAGTGCTGGGGCATGGCGAAACACTGATCGAGGATGTGCCGTGGCCCGAGGCCGACCCGGCCGCGCTGGTGCGCGACAGCGTGACCCTGGCCGTGCAGGTCAACGGCAAGCTGCGCGGCACGCTTGACGCCGCGCCTGACGCGCCGCGCGAACAACTTGAAGCCGCCGCACGCGCGCTGCCGGGCGTGGTCGCCGCGATCGGCGACAAGAACGTGCGCAAGGTGATAGTGGTGCCGGGCAAGATCGTGAATATCGTTGTCGGCTGAAAAGTTTGTTCGTCGTCGCGGAATCGCAAAGTCATATCCGGGACCCAGTGACTTGATGACGGGTTTGAAGTGCGAAGGCACTGGGTTCCCGCTTTCAAGGGAATGACGGATTTGGTTTCCCAATGGGCAGCCGGATGATCGCCGCTGTTATGATTTTTCGGCCCTTGGTCCTTGCTTCACTCGGAGTACGCATGAGCCGCATTGAAACTTGGTTGCTCCGATTGACATGCATCATGTGCATCGCCGTGCTCGCCGGCTGCGGCTTCCACCTGCGTCGCAGCGCCGCGCTGCCGGCGGTGATGCAGCAGCAGGTGTACCTGCAGATCAGTGGCGGGGGTGAATTCACGCGCTCGCTGGCCGGCGCCTTGCGTGCGGCCAAAGTCGACGTGCTGGATACTTCCACCACCGGCGTCGCGACCTTGTCGGTGCCGGTTGCCGCCTTCGGCTCGCGCTTGCTGACCAGTGGCGCCGTGCAGCGCGTCGGCGAATACGTGGTGAGCTTCAACGTGCAATTCACCTTGATCGATGCCAACGGGAAAACCGTGATTCCGATGCAGACGCTGTCGCTGTCGCACGAATTCGCGCTCGACCAGACCCAGTTCTCGGCGATTTCCAGCGAGACAGAGGCGATCCAGCGCAGCCTCGTACGCGAGATGACCGATGCAGTGATGCGTCGCCTCGAAGCACAAGCGCATCTCGGCACGCCTGCCACGGCGTCGAGCACGGCGCTGGCGAGTCCCGCTTCCAGCACTGCGGCGCCGGCCTCCGCGTCCAGCGCGGACTGAATCGTGGCGGACGCCTTCGAGGCATTCCTGAAGACGCTGGCGAATGGCGAGCTCGCGCCGGTGTACCTGCTGGCCAGCGAAGAACCGCTGCAATTGCAGGAAGCCGGCGATGCCCTGCGCGCGCGCGCTCGTGCGCTGGGTTACGCCGAGCGCGAGGTGCTGGACGTCGAAGCGCATTTCGATTGGGACAATCTCGCACGCAGCACCGCAAGCCTGTCGTTGTTCTCGTCGCGACGAGTGATCGAATTGCGCCTGCCCACCGGCAAGCCCGATCGCGATGGTGCCGCCGCGATCACCGAATGGTGCAAGTCGCCCGCGCCCGACACCGTGCTGATGATCAGCGCCGCGCAATGGAGCAAGAAGCACGAAGGCGCCTGGGTGAAAACGATCGAGCGTGCCGGCGTCTACGCGTGGCTGCGCGCGCCATATCTGGAACAACTGCCTGCATGGATTCGCGCGCGCATGCACGCCAAAGGTTTTGCGCCCAGTGACGACGCGATTGCACTGCTGGCCGAACGCGCGGAAGGCAACCTGCTTGCGATCGCGCAGGAAATCGACAAGCTGGCGGCGCAGCGGGATGGCGGCGCGGTCGGCGCGGAAGACCTCGAATCGCTGGGCGCCGACAACGCCGTCTACGACGTCTTCAAACTCACCGACGCCGCGTTCGGCGGCGACGCGGCACGCGCGTTGAAGATATTGAACGGGCTGCGCGCAGAAGGCGAAGACGTGATCCCGATGCTGGGCTGGCTGCTCAACCAGCTCGATCTTGCGTTGCGGCTGTCGTCTTCCTCCGATTTCGCGAGCGCGGTGCGCAACGAATACGGTATGTGGCCGGCGCGCCAGAAACTCTTCGCGGGCGCGTTGCAGCGGGCGGGGCGCGGCAATGCGCACTGGCGGCGTTGCCTTGCCGAATGCGCGCGCATCGACCGCATGGCCAAGGGCCGCGAATGGGGCGATCCGTGGCGCGAAATGGAACGCCTGCTGGTCGCTATCGCGCAGCCGCGCGCCGCAGCCATGCTGCTGGCCGCCTGATGTCCGCGCGTCCGCTCGCGATCTTCGGTGGCACCTTCGACCCGATCCACATCGGTCACCTGCGCGCGGCGTGGGAGGCGTCCGAGGCCTTGGATGCCGAAGTGCGCATCGTGCCTGCGAAGATTCCGCCGCACCGTCCGCAACCGGTCGCCAGCGCCACCGAGCGCGCCGCAATGCTGCGCGCTGCGCTGGCGGGCCAGGATCGCCTCGCGCTCGACCTGCGCGAACTCGAGCGCGAAGGGCCGTCGTACACGTTCGATACGCTTGCGTCCTTGCGCGCGGAAATTGGCAGCGAACGTCCGCTCGTGTTGCTTATCGGTGCCGACGCGTTCGCCGGGTTGTCCGAGTGGCATCGTTGGCGCGAACTGTTCGGACTTGCGCAAATGTGCGTGCTGACCCGGCCCGCGCAGATCCCGGCGATGTCCGACGAGCTTGCGGCCGAAGTCGCGTCGCGCACCGTGGGTGATATCGCCCGCCTGCGCGCGGGCCCGGCCGGTTGCGTGCTGAACATGGTGGTGTCCGCGCTCGGCATATCCGCCACCCGCATCCGTGCGCTGCTGGCGGATGGCCGCGAGCCGCGCTGGCTGGTGCCGCAGGCGGTGCTGGACGATCCTGCGTTGCTGCAGCCCTATCGCGGGGCCGGTGGAAAATCTTGCGGAACATAATTGTTTCGTCATTCCGGGGCTGTTCGCAGCTTCATCGCGAACAGAACGCGGAATCGGTTTTCCCGGCGAAGCACCCGTGTGAACGCGACGCCGCGCCCCACTTGCGCTCGAATCCGAGTGGTGCATACTGGACCTGCGCACTCCGCGCGCCAACCAAAGGCCGAGGCCTTCGAGAACTTGACCCATCAAACCGCGTCGCGCTCCACCGCCACCCCCGTCAACCGCACCCCCACCACCGACACGCTGCGCCGCCGTGTCCTCGTTGCCCTCGATGAACTGAAGGCGCGCGACATCCGCGAAATCGACGTCCGCGGCCGCACTTCAATCGCCGACCTGCTGATCATCGCGTCCGGCACCTCTTCCCGCCACGTCAAATCCATCGCCGACGAAGTCGTCAAATACGCCAAGCGCGCGGGCATG
>JAICIW010000018.1 GCA_025928735.1 Rhodanobacteraceae bacterium
CATGCTCCTCCCCGGTTCAGGCGTCCCTGGACAATCCGCATATCATATAGACTTCGCCGCCGATTCATTCCGCCCCGTCCGCATGTCCACCCGCGCCGTCCAACGCCAATCCGCCGCAACGCGCGTGCCGTGGCTGCCGCTGGTGTTGCTGGCGTGTGGGTTGCTGGCGTTGGCGGGTGGCTTGTCGCATCGGCACGAACTGAGTGTGGCCGCGGCGGCGCTGCTGCTGATTGCGTGGTTGCCGTCGGTGTGGCGGCGACGCAGCATCATGGCGCTGGCCATGTGGGCGCTGCTCGCGGCATTGTTGCTGGTGCCCGCGCTGACGGGTCGGCCGGTGCTTGCGCTGATGGCCCTGCCGGTCGTGTTCCTGGCCGCGGTGGGGTGGCTGTTCGCGCGCACGCTGAGGGCCGGCGCGGAACCGCTGATCACCCGCTTCGTGCGGGTGATCGAAGGCGAGGTACGCGTCAACCTGCCCGGCGTGCGCGGCTACACGCGCGGCGTCACGTTGTTCTGGGCCTGCCTGCTCGGTGCGATGGCGCTACTGTCGTTGCTGATCGCGTTGTTCGCGGTGCCGGGCGGATGGCTGTCCACGTTCGGCGTGGCCGCTCCGTTCGCGCTGCCCGGTTCGATGCTCGCGTGGTATCCGGAAGCGGGTTGCTGGGTCGTGTTGCTCGTCGCGTTCGCGGGCGAGTACGCGTTCCGGCGCTGGCACCTGCGACACATTCCGCATCCGCCTGTTCGGCGGTTCGTGGCACAGATCGTGCAACGTTGGCCGGCGCTGGTGCGCGGCGAAGACGGCGCGGCATGAACGACTCGTTCCAGACTGCGTTGCGAATCGATCCGTCGCATCCGGCGCTGGCCGGGCATTTTCCGGGCAATCCGGTGGTGCCGGGCGTGGTGGTGCTGGAACGCGTGGCCGCGGCGTTGCGCGCGTGGCGCGGGGAACGCGTCGAAAAACTGGATGCGAAGTTCGTGCAGCCGTTGCTGCCGGGCGAAGATGCGGTGATCGAACTGGAGGCCGAGGCTGCGTGCATTCGCTTTGCGGTCAGGCGTGCGGACGGCGTGCCGCTGGCGCGTGGCACGCTGCAACGCGCGCGGGCATGATTTGGCGGCGGCAGTGAATCGAACAGGGGACATGATGGAAGAGCAATATCAGGGCACGAGCGAGCACTGGCTCGATCGTCCGGAAGCCGGTGGCTGGTTCGCGATCTGGCTGATCCGTTTCATCGGGCTGCATTTCGGGCGCACGTTCGCGCGATCGATCCTGTACCCGATCACGTTGTACTTCTATTTCCGGCGCGGCCCCGAGCGCCGCGCCTCGCGCGAATATTTCCGACGCCTTACCGGCAAGCCGGGCAGCGCGTGGCAGGTGATGCGCCTGATCCATGCGTTCGCGTCCACCATTCTCGATCGTTTGTTCCTGCTGGCTCGGGGCATCGGGACCTTTCGCGTCAGCACGCGCGGCGTCGAGGAACTGCACTGCCATGTGGATCGCGGAAATGGCGTGATGCTGCTGGGCGCGCACGTCGGCAGTTTCGAGGTGCTGCGCGTGCTCGCCGCCGGACGGCCGGATTGCAAGCTCAAGCTGGTGATGGACAAGAGCAAGACGCCGGCGTTGACCAAACTGCTGGAAGCGCTGGCGCCGGAGTTGTCGGACAGCATCATCGATACCGCGCGCGGCGGCATGGACATCGTGCTCGCGCTTTCCGAAGCCGCGCGCGAAGGCGCGATGATCACGTTGCTCGGCGATCGCGGTCGCCCGCACGAGTCGATGCGCGAGGTGCCTTTCCTCGGCACGGATGCGGCGTTTCCCGCGGCGCCGTGGCAGATCGCCGCGCTCTTGAGGGTGCCGGTGGTGCTGTGCCTCGGCATGTACCGTGGCGGCAACCGCTACGATCTGGTCTTCGAAACGCTGGCCGAGCAGGTGGAATTGCCGCGTACCGATCGCAATGCCGCGCTCGACGCGTACATCCGTCGTTATGCCGAGCGCCTGGAACATCATCTGCGCGAAGCGCCCTGCAACTGGTTCAACTTCTATGATTTCTGGCAGCCGCCAACGACCCATGCCGCGCACCCTGCGATCCAGTCGAATCTGCAACAGGCGCATTCTTCGTGATGCGTTGATCGCGTTCGCGCTCATCGCATCGTGCGGCGCGTTCGCGGCCGAACCCGGCCTGGCCGAATCGCTGCTGGCCGGTATCGCCAAAACGCCGCCGGTGTCGACGCCGTTCGTGCAGGTGAGTTATCGCGGCGTGCTGGATCGCCCGCTGGTGGTGTCCGGCACCTTGCAGTGGCTGGGCGGCGACCGGATGCAACGCGACATCGACAAGCCGTTCAAGGAAACCGCGAAAATCGGCGAGGGCGAATTGTCGGTGCAGCGCGGCAGCGGCGACGTGCACCGGATGCCGCTCGCGCGCGCGCCGCAGGCAGGCGCGATGCTGGCCGGATTTCGCGCGCTGCTGGGCGGCGACGTGTCGGCGTTGCAGCAGGATTTCACGCTGTCCGCGCAGGGTGGCAGCGCGCATTGGGTGATCACGCTGGCGCCACGCACGACCCAGCTCAAGCGCCAGCTCGTGTCGATCGTGATCGACGGCCGCGCGCACGAGCCGCGCTGTCTGACGGTGACCGACGCCAACGGTGACAGCAGCATCACGCTGGTCGGCGCGATGGCGGAAGCCGGCTTGCGCAGCACGGCACCGCTGGAATCGGCGCTGGCGGCGCGTTGTCGCAACAGCCAATGATGCGCGGCGCGCGGGTCGCGATCTGGTTCGTGTGGCTCGCGCTGATCGCCGCCGTCGGCTGGGGCGTCGCGCGGCATCTGCAAATCAGTTCGGATCTGCGCGATTTCGTGCCGCCGGCGCGCACCGCCGACCAGAAACTGCTGCTGGATGAAATCGGCAAGGGACCGGGATCGCGGTTGCTGCTGCTGGCGATTTCCGGCGCGCCGCAGGATCGCCTTGCGGCGCTTTCGCGCGGCTTGCAGGACGCGCTGTCGCACGAGCGCGCGTTCGCGCAGGTCGCCAACGGCGGCAACGACCTTGCGGAGATCGCATCGGACCTTTTGCCGTATCGCTATTTGCTGTCGTCCACGCTGGATGCGCATCGCTTCGATGCCGCCTATCTGCACGCGCAATTGCAGCAGCGCGTCGAGGATCTGAGTTCGCCCGCGGCGTCGATGCTGGAACCCTGGCTGAAGCGCGACCCGACGCTGGAGACCTTGAAGCTTGCGCAATCGTGGGCGCCTGCGCGCCAGCCGAAACTCGTCGATGGCGTGTGGTTTTCGGATCGTGGCGAGGCGTTGCTGGTTGCGGAGACCAGGGCGGCGGGTTTCGATCCCGGTGCACAGGCCGCGGCGATCGCATCGCTGCAGAAACACTTCGCATCCTTGCCGGGTGCGGCGCAAGCGCAACTCGTGATCAGCGGGCCGGGTTGGTTCGGGGTCGAGGCCAGCCGCACGACGCGCGCCGAGGCCGACCGCTTCGGCGCGATCACCACGATCGGATTCGTGTTGATGTTGTTGCTGGCGTATCGAAGCGCGGTGCCGATCGTGGTGACTGCCTTGCCGCTGCTGTCGGGAGCGGTGGTCGGATTCGCATTACTTGCGCTGATTTTCGGTCATGCGCATGGCATCACCGTCGCGTTCGGCTTCACGTTGCTGGGCGTGGCCCAGGAATACCCGCTGCGGGTGTTCAGCCATCGCCGCATCGGCATCGAGACATCGCAATGCGTGCGCGAATTGTGGCCGCTGCTGGCGACCGCGATCGTGTCGGTGTGCATTGCCTATCTCGCATTTTTCGCGTCGGGCGTTGCGGGTTTGCAGCAACTTGCGGTGTTCACGATCGGCGGACTGGTGGTCGCGGGCGTGTGCACGCGCTGGTTGCTGCCATTGATCGTGCCGCCGGCGACCCGCGACATGGCCGCGACGCCGGGGCTTGCGCGGGCGTGGCATTTCCTCGCGCACCTGCCGCGCCCGCGCTGGGTGCCGTGGCTGGTCGCGGTTGCCGGCGTGCTCGTCGTCGCGTTTGCACCGGGAAAGTTCTGGCAGAACGATTTGTCTGCGCTGACGCCGATTCCGAAAGCGGAGTTGCAGCGTGATGCGCGTTTGCGCGCGGAACTTGGCGCACCCGATGTGCGTTATCTGCTGGTGCTGCATGCGCCCACGTCGGAAGGCGTACTCGCACTTTCGGAACGCATTGCGCCGCAAATGCGTCAGCTCGTCGCGAACCATGCAGTGGATGGCTTCGAATTGCCGTCGGGCTTCCTGCCGAGCGCGGCCACCCAAATAGCGCGACGGGCGAAGCTGCCCGACGCCGCCCAATTGCAAGCCGCGCTGCAGCAGGCGATGGAAGGACTGCCGTTCCGGGCTGGTGTGTTCGCGCCGTTTGTGGCCGACGTGGAAGCGGCGCGCAAGCTGCCGCCGTTGACGCCGGAACAATTCGAACGGTCACCAGTGGGCGCGCGACTGGCATCCATGCTGGTGCAGCAAGGCGATGGCTGGGTGGGACTGGGTACGCTCAGTGGCGTCAACGATTCGGCCGCATTCGACGCGTTGACTAAAACGACCGGCGGGGCGGTGCATCTGCTTGACCTCAAGGGTTCCACCGAATCACTGGTGGAGGCATATCGCCATCGCATCCTGATTGCACTCGGGATCGCCGCGCTGTTGTTGTGCATCGCGGTGACGCTGGCGCTGCGCGGTCCTCGCCGTGCGCTGCACGTGCTGGGGCCGATGACGCTCGCGACACTGCTGGTGCTGGTGGTGCTGCGCGCATGCGGGATTTCGCTGTCGCTGTTCCACCTGGTCTCGCTGACGCTGGCGGCAGGCCTCGGTTTGCATTACGCGTTGTTCTTCGAGCGCCGCACCGGCGACGAGCGCGAGGATCTGCGCACGTTGCATGCGACGCTGGTGTGCGTCGCCTCCGCGTTACTGGTGTTCGGTGTGCTGGCGTTGTCCAGCGTGCCGGTATTGCGCGCGATCGGTTTGACGGTCGCACTGGGTGTCGCGTTCCACTTCACCTTGTCGGTGTTGATGGCGCCGGCCGAACATCTGCGGGGGGAGCGTTGACGCGATGCTGCCGAAGGCCGACTGGGCGCACCTGATCCCGCACAAGGGCGCGATGTGCCTGCTGGATGAGGTCGTCGAGTGGGATGCGATGCGCCTGCACGCGCGCAGCGCCTCGCATCAGCGCTTGGATAATCCGTTACGCGCGGACGGCATGCTGCACGCGGTGAATCTGTGCGAATACGCGGCGCAGGCGATGGCGGTGCACGGTGCGTTGCGCGAACGCGGGCAAGGCGGCACCGCCCGACCAGGGTTCCTGGTCGCATTGCGCGACGTGGAACTGCACGCCAATCGCCTCGATGGTCTCGAGGGCCGATTGCAGGTCCACGTCGAGTGCTTGATCGCGGTGGCGGACAGCCTGCAATATGCCTTTCGCGTCGAGCATCGGGGCGGCGTACTCGTGACCGGTCGCGCGGCCGTGATGTTGCGCTCGATTTCGATGGCGGATTGACGGGAATGCAAAAATGAACTCGAAACGGGTGCTGGTCACGGGTGGCAGCGGCGACATCGGTGGCGCGATCTGCGCCGCGCTGGCGCGCGACGGCTGGCAGGTGATCGTGCATGCGAACGCGAATCGCGCGCGCGCTGATGCGGTGGCGGCCGGCATTCGCGAAGCCGACGGCATCGCCGAGGTCACGACGTTCGATCTCACCGATGCCGCCGCGACACGTGCGGCGATCGGAGGACTGTTGCAAGCGGCACCCATCCACGCGCTGGTGCACAACGCCGGCATCCACGACGACGCGCCGCTGGCGGGGATGAGCGAGGATCAGTGGCGGCGTGTGATCGACGTGTCGCTGCATGGGTTCTTCCATGTCACGCAACCGCTGTTGCTGTCGATGGCGCGCGCGCGCTTCGGGCGCGTCGTGGCGGTCTCCTCGGTGGCAGCGACGCTGGGCAACCGCGGGCAGGTCAATTACGCCGCAGCCAAGTCGGCGCTGCACGGTGCGGCGAAATCGCTGGCACGCGAAATGGCCTCGCGCAGCATCACCGTCAACGTGGTCGCGCCAGGCATCATCGAAGGTCATTTGACCGACGCGCTGTTTTCCCCGGAACAGGTGAAGGCGATGATCCCCGCCGCGCGCACCGGTACGCCCACGGAAGTCGCGGGAGTGGTGGCGTTCCTGTGTTCGGATGCCGCCAGTTACGTCAACGGACAGGTGATCGGCGTCAACGGCGGAATGGCTTGACGGGCTGCCGAATTTCGCCGCATTCGACAGCCCGCGACGTCGGCTGGCGAGCTCCTTGCGCGCGCCAATCCAGGTTCCAACGAGTGCAGTGCTGCGACGGTTCCGGGTGGCCAAAGCATTGATTGACACTTCAACGCGGCGAGCGTATACACGCCGAAAGGGAAGTGTGATCTGTGTCACAGAATGCGGTGGATGGCTGGATCAAGGGCCGGCGATTCCGGCGTGGGCCGCCATCAATCATGTTTTTCTCGCAGGCCGAAGGGAGGGGTCGTATGGTCATCAAGATTCGGGGAGCCAAACCGTTGCTCTGCTTGCTGGGCGTTGCAGGGGGCATGCTTGTCGCGTCGACGAGTTTTGCCGGCCCCAACGCGCAGCCGCAGATGCCTCGTTGCAGCAGCAGGATCGGCACGCTGGCGGTGCAGGAACCGCAAAGCGGCAACCAGTGGTGGACGTCGATGAACCTCGAATCGCCCGCCGCGCTGATCAAGGTGTACGTCTCGCAATCGGGCTGTTTCACGCTGGTCGATCGCGGAAAGGGATTGGCGGCCGCGCGAGCCGAGCGCGACTTGGCCGGCGAGGGCGAGGTGCGGGTGGGCTCGAACATCGGCAAGGGCCAGATGAAGGCGGCCGATTACGTACTCGTGCCCGACATCGCCAACAGCAATTCGCATGCCGGCGGCAATCGGATCGGCGGCATCCTCGGCGGCCTGATCGGGCATGGCGCCGGCGCGGTCCTCGGCGGCGTCAGCCTTTCCAAGAAAACCGCCGATGTCGTGTTGACGTTGACCGATGTCCGTTCGACCGAGCAGGTCGCGCTGGAGCAAGGTCATTCCGACAAAACCGACATCGGTTGGGCGGGTGGCGGCGGCGCCGGATTCTGGGGTGGCTTTGCGGCTGGTGGCGCCAGCGGCTACGCCAATACCGAGATCGGTCAGGTGATCGCGATGGCCTATCTGGACGCCTACACCAAGATGGTTGCCGACTTGCAGAGAAACGCGCCCAATGCGCAGGCGGACAACGTGCAACAGGCGGTGCGGCTGACCGAGGGCACCAAGCTGTACTCGGATGCGAACCTGCATTCGTCGGTCGTGCGCAGCCTCAAGCCCGGCATGATGCTGTATCCGACCGGCGACAAGGTCGGCATCTGGTGGAAGGTGTCGGACGAACTGGGCAACATCGGTTGGGTGGTCTCGAGCAAGCTCGAGCTGGCACACTGAAATTCCGGCGCGGCGGCGAACCTCACGCCGCCGCGCGGAAAAGCACCGGCCGCGCGCGCGTCCCGGCGGCAAGGCGAAGTGATTCGACCGCCAGGCCGGGGGCATTGCCCGCGGCATCTTCCGCCAGTGCGCCGGCCAGCGCGTGCAGCAGTTCGATATTTTCGCGCAGGCGCGTACGGATGCCGGCGTCGTCGAGACGCTCGTGCAGGCGCGCGTTGAGGCCGGCGAACCAGGCGAGTTCCTGCTGATCCATCCATGTCGGCGTGCCCGATGCACGACCACGCGCATGCCAGTCGCGAAACATCGCCTGCACGCGCTGGTTGAGGTCTTCCGCCGCCACCAGTTGCGGTGCCAGATCACCGAACAATGCAAGGTCGGTAAGCCGGTCGCCGATCGCGAGCGGACACAGCACGCCCCAGTAGTAGGCGTAGTCCCACAGCACCTTCGCGGTCATCACGCGCGGATTGCCGAACAGCGCATACTGGCCGCGATAGAGATTGAGCGTGTTGCGCTGGAACGAAAAAAACAGTTGCTGGAAGTGGCGCGTCGCGCGCGCGTCCGCGCAACCCGCGAAGTCGCGCGCGACCAGTTCCGTAATGTAGGTATTGCCGATGGCGATGAAATCCGAGCCCGGCGAGTAGAACGGGTCGAGGAACATCGCGGCCTCGCCGGTGAGCGCCCAGCGTTCGGCGCTGAACACTTGCCGGCAACCGTACGAGACCTTGCGCAGGAATCCGAAGTCGAGCAGATCATCGCGGTGGGGTTCGAGTTCCCGCGCCAGCACGGGCTGGTGAACCTGCATCCACGCGAGCATGCGCTCGAAGCTGTTGAACGACTCGACGGGGTGCGTCGTCGAATCGGCCACGATCCCGACCGAATGCGCACCCGATGCCAGCGGGATCAGCCATACCCAGTAACCGGGTCCGCACAGGTGGTTGGTCGAGCGCCAACGTTCCTGCGGGTCGCACAACCCGCGCCACGCCGGGTTGTCGCACCATTGGTCGAGATGCAGGCGCGCATCGATGCGCATCCACGCAGCGCCGATGGCGTGGCCGTTGTCCTCATCCAGACCGAATTGCCGGCGCAGCAGGCCGGCGCGACCGGAGGCATCGATCAGCCAGCGCGCGCGATGGATCCGGATGTCGTCGCCGTGCGCAGCGTGCACCACGTGCGGCTTGCCGGTTTCGATCGCGCGCACGCTGACCCCCTGCATGAATTCGATGCCGCGGCGCTCGGCTTCGCAACCGAGGAAATTTTCGAACGTGCCGCGTTCGAGCTGCCAGGTCGGCGTCGGGAACACGCGGCTGATGCCAAGTTCGGCGCAGCGGTCCAGTTCCGCGCAACCCTCGCTGAAGAAAAACCGGAAGCCGAACTTGCGCACCTGCGCGGCGTCGAGATGCTTGCGCAAGCCGAGCGTACCGGAGAAATAATGGGCGCCGATTTCCACGGTCGATTCGCCGACCTTGTGCGCGGCGGCCGGCACCGGATGGTGACGCCGTTCCAGCACCCGGATCGCGAGGCCGGGACAGCGGTCGTGCAGTTGCAACGCGAGGGTAAGTCCGGCCAGACCGCCACCGATGATCAGGACATCCGCGGGCGCCGTGTCGGTCATTCAGGACCCGTTCGCGCCCGCCAGTGGTGCGGATGGTGCCGCATCGAGCCGGCGCTCGGGATCGTAAACCTGCGGGGGCCCGTCGTGCGATGCGCGGTAACTTTGCAGGACGCTGCCGTAGTGCACGATGCGTCCGATCGTGTAAAGGGTGATTCGCGCCACGTCGCGCACCGGGCGAAAATGGCTGTGTCGCGCGTTGCTGTCGTAGCGACAGGCAATCGGGACGGACACCACGGGCATGTCGAGGTCGCGCGAAGCGGCGATCAGGATGGCCGCTTCGAACACGAAATCCTGGGCCGGCAGAGCGACCAGCTCGACCGCCGCGTGCGGATACCAGCGCTGACCGCTCTGGGTATCGGCGACCGGACGCCCGCAGCCCCAACTGATCCCCCAGTCGGCGAAATCGTTGGCGCGCCTGCGCGCGTTCGGTTGGCGATGGCGTTCCAGCATGCGTGCGCCGACGATCATCGCGCCGGGAAACTGGCGCGCGGCGGCGAGGATGCGCGGAGTGTCGGCGGGATCGTGCTGGCCGTCGCCGTCCATCGTCAGCACTCCGCTGGCGCCGCGTTTCAACGCTTCGCGAAACCCCGCGCGCAGTGCTTCGCCCTTGCCGCGGCGCGCGGGATGACGAATCAATGTCACCGGCAACTGCGCGACGATGTTTGCGGTGTCGTCGGTCGAGCCATCGTCGATCACGATCACGTCGCGGCAGTGCGCCAGCACGCCTTCCAGCAATTTCCGTATCGCGAGTGCCTCGTTGAGGCAGGGCACGATCACGAACGGGCGGGCGGATGCATCCGTCAAGGCTTGATCTCCATATCCAGTGACAATCCCGAAGACAACGGCAAGCGCAGGTTCGAAGGGTTTGCGCGGGCAAGCAACGACAGCAGCGCCAGGGCTTCGGCGTTGGCCGGATTGTCGCGCGCCACAGTGGCCATTGTCACGACTGACACCGGTTCCGCGGTTCCGCCATGCAGTGCAAGATTCAGCCGCGCGCCATTGCTTGCGTTCGGATGCAGCAGCATTGCCATGCCGAATGCCAGCGTGGTGTGCGTCATTTCCGCGAGTGGGCCAGTGGAGGCAACGTCACACGACGCGAACAATACGGGCGTGTCTTCGGCGCAGGCGAAGACTGCAGCTTCCAGCAGCCCGGCTGCGAAACTCCGGTGGTACGCGGTCACGGCGCTGGATGCCGCGGTGCAGCCGGTGGCGATGGTCCAATAACCTGCGGGCGCGTTCAACACCGAGTTGTGGAATTTGGTAGGCGACAATTCCAGCGGCGACCGGGCCAGCGTTTCGCACACGTAGTCGGTGATCGCGAGTTCGCCTTGGGTGGACGCGAATATGCACGGAACCGCCGCGGGATCGATGCCCGCCATGCTAGTTGCTTGCACCGCGACGTCCGCGGCGAGTCGCACGCCGTCGGGCGCGCGGCGGCGTTCGGCGGCGGGCAGGATCGTGCCGGCAGGGCGTGCGGGCGCGTCATCGTCGGGCGTGGAATCACCGCGCAGGATCACGCGCAGATGTTGCCAATCCGGCGCACCCGGTGCCCAAGCGCCGATGCCCGTGATGCGCAATGAAAGCGGCGCGCTCACGCGGGATCTCCGCGTCCGAACACCAGGCAGGCATTGTTGCCACCGAATCCGAACGAGTTGCTGAGCGCCACATCGACGCGTTGTGACGACGGCTGCAAGGCCAGCCACGGTGCGGCTGCCGGCATGGGTTCGCTGCAGCCGAGATTGGGCGGCACGATGCCGTGCTCGATCGCCAGCAGCGCGAACACCGCTTCCAGCGCGCCGGCCGCGCCCAGCGTGTGGCCGGTGAAACCCTTGGTGGAACTCGCGCGGGTACGGGGCGCGAACCGTGGCAACAGCTTCGCTTCGACTTCGTCGTTCTTCAGCGTGGCGGTGCCGTGCAGGTTGATGTAATCGACGGCATCCGCACCGATGCCGGCGCGCGCCAGTGCGTCGTCCAGTGCGGCCCGCGCGCCCCGGCCTTCTGGATGCGGCGTCGACATGTGGTGCGCGTCCGACGATTCGCCGTGGCCGAGCAGGCGCGGCGCGTTTGGCGCGACTTGGACGGGTTCCAGCAACGCAAACGCCGCCGCCTCGCCGATCGAAATGCCGTCGCGTTGCGCGTCGAACGGACGGCAAGCGTGCTTCGACACCAGTTCCAGCGAATGGAAGCCGAACAACACGCTGTCGCACAGCGTATCGACGCCGCCGACCAGCGCGGCATCGGCAAGGCCCAGCCGGATCAGGCGCTCTGCGGACGCGAATACCTTGGCCGAGGACGAGCACGCGGTTGAAATCGTCAGCGCGGGACCTGCAATGCCGGTCGCATCGGCGACGAACGCGGCGAGCGAGTGCGGCGTGTGGATTTCCGGCCGCCGCAGATCTTCCGGAAAACGCCCGTTATCCAGCCTCCGATAGGCATCTTCGGTGGCGCCGATGCTGGCGGTGGACGTGCCCAGGATCAGCGCGACGCGAGTCGCGCCGTGACGCTCGATCGCACCGGCGATCGCGTCCATCAATCCATCCTGCTGCAACCCCAGCCATCCGAGGCGGTTGTTGCGGCAGTCCCAGTGCGCAAGCGGTGCGGGCAGGGCCGCGTCTTCCATGCCGGCGACGCGTCCGATCCGGCATTCCAGCGGCGCCTGGGAAAAATCGTTGGGGCGCAGGCCACCGCGTCCGCTGCGCAAGGCTTCGAGCTGCGCCGCGAGTCCGTGGCCGAGCGCGGATGTCGCGCTGCATGCCGCGATGGCGAGCGGTTCAATCCTTTCCGGCACCCTGTGTTCCTCGTTGCTGGTGGATCAGTATACGTGCCAAGTCTGCCGCAGCGAATGCGCGGTTACACTCGCCGGCGCGGCGCTTTCGCCGCACACGTTCCCAGGGAGGAAATACCATGTTGCGCATGCGTATGACGAAGACGGCGCTGCCGTTGCTGCTGGCGCCGGCCTTGCTGATGCTGATGGCGTTCCGGCAGGTGCCGCTGGTCGATCCAGCGCCGATTCCGGTGCCGAACGGGGTGAATTCGGCCAAGGTGGAGCAGATCATCGGATCGGCGTTGACCGCGCGCAACTGGCGCATCGTCAAGCACGTGCCGGGCGAAATCGACGCGGTCTACGATCCGCGCGCGTTCAGCGTCACGATCGCGGTGCACTACGATCCCCAGAAGATCCAGATCAACTACGTCACCAGCAGCAATCTCCGCTATGAGGAGAAGAACGGTGTGCGCTACATCCACACCAACTACGCAAGCTGGATCAAGAACCTGGTCACCGATATCCAGAACGGCTTGATGATGGCGAAATGATCGGGGTCTGTTGGCTCGCGCGGCACGGCGTCAACAGACCCCAGGCGGGCGGCGCAATGCCGCCCGCCGTTTTCGGGACGAAGTGATGCGACCGAATGTGGAAACAGTCGATGCCTTCCTGCGCGATTTGCAGGATCGCATCTGCAATGCGCTTGAGAAGGCCGATGGCGGCGCGCGCTTTGTCGAGGATGCATGGACACGGCCGGCCGGGGGTGGCGGCCGCACGCGTGTCCTGAAAAACGGCGCGGTGTTCGAACAGGGCGGCGTCAATTATTCACGCGTGACCGGCGACAAACTGCCGCCGTCGGCGACTGCGCACCGTCCGCAACTCGCGGGCCGGCAATGGACCGCGACCGGCGTGTCGCTGGTGGTCCATCCGAAGAATCCTTATGTGCCGACCTCGCACGCCAACGTGCGTTATTTCGAAGCCGACAAGGGCGGTGAGGAACCGGTGTGGTGGTTCGGTGGCGGTTTCGATCTCACGCCGTTCTATCCGTTCGACGACGATTGCGTCCACTGGCACAGCGTCGCGCGCGACCTGTGCGCGATGTTCGGCGAGGACGTGTATCGGCGCTACAAGCAATGGTGTGACGAATATTTTTACCTGAAGCATCGCGAGGAAACCCGCGGCGTTGGCGGATTGTTCTTCGATGACCTGAGCGAAGGTGGCTTCGACCGCTGCTTCGAATTCATGCAAGCCGTCGGCAACGGCTATCTCGATGCCTATTTGCCAATCGTCGCACGTCGCAAAGACATGGGTTACGGCGAACGCGAACGCGAGTTCCAGTTGTACCGCCGCGGCCGCTACGTCGAATTCAACCTGGTTTACGACCGCGGCACCCTGTTCGGCCTGCAATCCGGCGGCCGCACCGAATCGATCCTGATGTCGTTGCCGCCGCGCGTACGCTACGAATACGGCTACAAGCCCGAGGCTGGGAGCGCCGAAGCACGGCTTGCGGAATACCTCAAGCCGCGCGCGTGGGTGTAGGGCGGGACAAGCCGCGCAGCGGCGCATCCCGCCGATTACATACTGGCGGGATGCGTTTCGCTCCTAATCACTACGACTTTCCGACGCTACGCCTTGCGCGAATTGACCTTGTCACGCCACGAGCGACGCTGCTTCTTGGCGGCGGCATGTTCGCCGCCCTTGCCGCGTGGCGCGTGCGGACGCCGCGCGTGTGACGGCTTGCCGGGTTTGGCATTGTTCCGCGGCGCGTTGCCGTTGTTGCGGTCGTGCTTGCGCACGGTTTGCGCGGGTCCGTCCATGCGCAGGGTCCACGCCGGCTCGAAGCCTGCGATCGGTTCGATTGCAAGATCCTGCTTCAGCAGGCGACGGATGTCCCGCAGCAGGCCTTCCTCTTCGCGGCTGACCAGCGACAGCGCCAGGCCTTCGGCGCCGGCGCGGCCGGTGCGGCCGATGCGGTGCACGTAATCCTGGGCGACCATCGGCAGGTCGTAGTTCACCACCGCCGGCAGTTGCGCGATGTCCAGTCCGCGCGCGGCGATGTCCGTGGCCACCAGCACCGTGGTCTTGCCGTTCTTGAAGTCGGCAAGCGCGCGGGTGCGCTGGCCCTGGCTCTTGTTGCCATGGATCGCGGCGACGCGGAAGCCGTGCTGGTCGAGGTATTTGCACAGCTTGTCCGAGCCGTGCTTGGTACGCGCGAACACCAGCGTCTGTCGGCGACTGTCGGCCGCCAGCACATGCAGCAGCAAATCGCGCTTCTTGTCCGCGTCGACCGGATGCACGCGATGGTGCACGCCGACCGCGACCGCGTTCGGTTGCGCCATCTGCACTTCGCGCGGATCGTGCATGAATTGCGCGGCGAGTGCCTTCACCTCCGGCACGAAGGTCGCGGAGAACAGCAGCGTTTGGCGCTGCTGCTTCGGCAAGGCGCTCATGATTTTCTTGAGCGCTGGCGCGAAACCCATGTCGAGCATGCGGTCGGCTTCGTCCAGCACCAGCGTGTCGATGCATGACAGATCGACGTTGCGGCGGTCCATGTGGTCGATCAGGCGGCCGGGCGTGGCGACGATGATGTCGAGGCTGCGACGCAGCGTCTGGATCTGACCGCCCATGCCGACACCGCCGAACACCGCCGCCGTGTACACGCGGAGGTGCTTGCCATAGGCGCGGAGATTGTCGTGCACCTGCGCCGCGAGTTCGCGGGTGGGGGTAAGGATCAGCGCGCGCGGCTTGCGCGGCTGCTTGCTGTTGTGCAAGACCTGATCCACGCCGAGCTTCTGCAGCAGCGGCAGCGCGAACGCGGCGGTCTTGCCGGTGCCGGTCTGCGCGCCGGCAAGCAGGTCGTGACCCGTCAGCACCAGCGGGATCGCCGCGGCCTGGATCGGGGTGGGGGTGGCGTAGCCTTGTTCGGACAAGGCACGCAGCAGCGCGGGCGCAAGCCCGAGCGATTCGAACGTCATTGGGAAACTCCTGTTGTTCCCGGAGCGTTCCCTAACCGCGCTGCAGGTGGGTAAAACCATGTGCGGACGCCGCGATTGCGGTGTCCGTGTGTGCGCGACGGGCGAGTGGCGAGGGGCCGGGCGGCGCGAAGCTTTTCAGCTCAGCGGCGGCGGTGATCCACCAGGGAAGTTCGGG
>JAICIW010000172.1 GCA_025928735.1 Rhodanobacteraceae bacterium
CGGTGACGCAGAATCCGCGATACACGCAGGGATGCGCGAGCCCGCGCGGCGCTGAAAGCGTGGCCAGCGGCGTTTCGGCCCACGCGATGCCCATCGCTTCGCACGCCTGCGCCAGCACCCAGCCGGCCGCGTTCACTTCGTGCGCGCGATACGGATAGCGCGGGCGTTTCGGGCCCCACGGATAAGTCACAGGCCCCGAGATCTTCAGCGCTTGCTCGACCTCGTCGTAGTAGTGCCACATCTCGCGCCAGTCCAGCGGCCAATCTGCGCCATAGCCGAGCAACGTCCGGCACTTGAACCACTCCGGACGGAAGCGCAGCGACACCATCGCGAAGTGCACGGTCGAACCGCCGACCGACTTGCCGCTGTTGTTGTTGCCGAGCTTCAGCGGATTGTCGCCGTCGCAGATGCGCTCATCGGTCCAGAACAGTTTTTCCTGGTGCGTTTCGTCGGACGCGAACTCCTCCAGCGGACGCCACCAAGCGCCGGCGTCCAGCGCGACCACGGAAAAACCGGCTTCGGCCAGCTTGCACGCCAGCGTGCCACCACCGGCGCCGGTGCCGACGATCACGAAATCGACCTGTTCGTCATCGCGGTATTCGCGCATCGGCATCCAGCCGCCAACGCGCAACGGATCGGGCGCGCGCCCGTGCGCGCCGCGCGGCGTGTGCAGCGCGTCGTGCAACGCGTGGACGCTCGCCGCACTCATGGCGGCGCTTCGTCACCGGAATGCGCCTCCGCCGCTTCCCACGGATCGCGCCGGTTGAAATACATGCGCACGTAGCCGCGCGGGGCGGCCGGGCCGCCGAAGCCGATTTCGTTCCATGCGGTCGGGTGCGAGTAGTACGCGGCGAGGATGTCGTGCGTGACGCGCTCGCGAAAGAACAATGCTGACGACATGCCGTCCCACTCCGGACCATCAAGTTTGCCGTCGTGCATGTCCTCGAGCAGCGCATCACGTGCGGCGGCGGTCAGCAGATGGAACGCGGTGCCGGCGCGGGCCTGGGCAGCGGCATCCAGCGCGGTCAGTCCGCGCCGCCACGCTTCACGCAGTGGCGGCAGCCGCGCATCGCGATAACCGTCGCGACGATCCTTCGCAAGTTTGCGATCGACCATCGCGGCGATCGGCACGCGCGCCTGCGGGCCCGCCAATTGCGGCACGATGCCGTCGCAGAGCGCGCGCAGCGTGCGCCATGCCTGCTGATCCAGAAACTGCGGCGCATCGACGATCGCCAGCCGCGCATCCATCACCTGGCGCGTCGCGTCATTCCATGACGGCGTGTCGCGTTTCGCCATGACGTCGTAGCCGCGATAGCGATCAGGCACGCGGGTGCTCCTCGATCAGGCCCAGCGCCGCCAGTCCCGCCAACGCAAGCCCGGTGAAACTCGGCGGCGCGGGAATGGGCGGGCCATTCAGGATGTTCTGCGACCAGTTGCGCCAGCCGCCCATGTTCCGGCTCACGCCGAAGACGTGGAAGCCGGCGCCGAGGAACCCGACCAGTGCGGTCAGTCGCAGCCACCAGCGCGTCAGCCGGCGCGGCCGGTGCGGATGCGTGGCCGCGGTTTCCGACAGCAACGCCGCCGCGACCGGCGGCACCGTGACCGGTACGAACATGAAGGGATCGTGGTAGGCACCGCGGAAATGCAGCAGGCCCGCTTCGCCTGACGTGGCGACCAGTCCCGCCGCCGTCAGTGCCGCGAGCGCGCGTCCCGCCGGCATGCCGAACACCCGCGGCGTGGCGCCCCCTTCGCTTTCGCGCAAGCGTTCCGAGTAGTAACCCAGCAACCCCGCCAGCGCGACCGCAGCGGGCGCGCCCAACGGCGATCCGTAAAAGAGGTTTTGCCAGCAAAAGCCGCCGGGACGCCTGCCGATGTTGTAGACGTGGAAACCCGTGCCTACCACGCCGGTCAGCGCCGCCGCGGCGTAGATCGAATCGCGGACACGATGTGCGGTCTTGCGCGTGTCGCGCGTGCCATGCGCGCTCACCGCCAAAGTCAGGGCGGAGACGACGAGCGGCGTGACCATCGCCTTGTTGTGGAACGCGCCGCGGTAATGCTCGACGCCGCTGTCCAGCAGCGTGGACGTGGCGATCAGCCCGGCCGCCCGGTTGAGCCGCCGCGCGGCGGTCACCGTGGCTTCGTGTCCCGACGACTTGTCGACGTGCCGTAGTGGGCGCCGCCGCAATGCCGCCGCTCCGACTGCCATCGCCAGCGCACCGAACACCGCCATGCCGGCGCCTTGCCCGAGCCGCATCGAAGGTTCCTTTGGCGACGACCGCACGACTATTTCGGCGAACAGTCCTTGTGCCCGCAGCCGCAGCCGCCGCGTTCGGCTTCGTCGCGCGGCACCTCGTCGGTGAATTCGACGGCATTGCGGCAGTGTTCGCTGCAATACGGATGGCCCGCCTCGACCTCGCAGGTGCATTGCTCGTGCCGGCATTTTTCCTTGATGTGATCGACTTCCATGGATGTCCTCCTTGATGGCGGGTTGAAGCCCGTCCTACCGCTGCAACCGTGGCGGGTTGAAGCCCGCCTTACGAAATCCGGTACTGCTCCGCATCCGCGTGTTTGAACGTGACGCCCGCGCCGGGCCGCGACAGGTCGGGATGCAAACGTCCATCCACCGGCTCGGGCACGCCATCGAACAGCATGTGTTCGATGCGAACGTGATCGTGAAAGTATTCGATGTGGCGTGAAGCGCGCGTCGCACAGGCCGGATGCATGTGCAGCCCCGGCGCGCAGTGCGCAGACAGCGGAACATGGAATGCGTCGCACAGTGCGGCGGCGCGCAGGTACCCGGTGATGCCGCCGCAGCGCGTGGCATCGGCCTGCAGCACGTCGACCGCTTCGGCCGCGAGCATTCGCCGGAAATATCCGGCGTCATAGCCGTACTCGCCCGCGGCGATGTCCATGCCGGCCGGCGCGCGGTCGCGCAGCATGCGCAACCCGTCGAGGTCGTCCGACGAAACCGGTTCCTCGAACCAACCCACGTCACATTCCTGCGCGAACACCTGCGCCATGCGCAGCGCCTGTTTGCGCGCATAGGCGCCATTGGCGTCCACGAACAAACGAACGTCGTCACCGATTGCCTTGCGGGCCACCTTCGCGCGTGCCGGATCGCGCTGCGGTTCCCGTCCGACCTTCATCTTCACCATCGCGATTCCGCCATCGGCCCAGCCGCCGAGCTGTTCGCGCAACTGCGCATCGGTGTAGGAGGTGAAACCGCCGCTGCCGTACACCGGAACGGCATCGCACACCGAACCCAGCAACTTCACCAGCGGCACGTCCAGCAACTTCGCCTTGAGATCCCACAACGCGTTGTCGATCGCCGAGATCGCCATGGCCGCGACGCCGCGGCGGCCCAAATTGCGGACCGCCGCGGCCATCGCCCACCACACCCCGGGAATGTCCATCGCATCGCGACCTTCGATCACGCCGGCCAGCATGTCGTCGATCAGGACCTGCGTGGCCCTGTCGGCATAGCTGTAACCGATGCCGTGCTTGCCGCCGGCCTCGACCTCCACCAGTACCAGCGTGGTCGAATTCCATTCCAGCGTGCCATCGGATTCGGGAGCATCGGTCGGCACCTTGTATGCGCTCGCCCTCGTCTTGCCGAGCACGATGGCTTCCATGGTTCAACCCTTCTTGCGGCCGGGGAACAACGTGGCCCAGGTTTCGCGCATGGATTCGCGCAGCATCGCGTTGGTGCCGCTGTCGCCCTTCAGCATGGATTCGGCGAAGGCCTTGGCCTGCTTGAAGGTGATATGCGGCGGCAGCGGCGGCACTTCCGGATCGGTGATCGCCTCGATCACGCACGGGCGATCGGCTTTCAGCGCCTCGTCCCATGCCGGACCGATCTGCTCGGGCCGGTTCACCATGATGCCCTTCAGCCCGACCATTTCGGCGTAACGGGCGTAAGGGAAGTCGATCACGTGCTGCGAGGCGTCGTATTTCGGGTCGCCTTCCATCACGCGCTGTTCCCACGTGACCTGATTCAGATCGCCGTTGTTCAGCACCATGATGATCAGGCGCGGGTCCGCCCATCCCGTCCAGTAATCCTTGATGGTGATGAGTTCGGCGTTGCCGTTCATCTGCATCGCGCCATCGCCGACCAGCGCGATTGCCACGCGATCGGGAAACGCGAACTTGGCGGCGATCACGTAAGGCACGCCGGGGCCCATCGTGGCGAGTCCGCCGGAAAGCGATGCCATCATGCCGTCGCGGATTTTCAGATCGCGCGCGTACCAATTGGCGGCCGAACCGGAATCGGAAGCCAGAATGCAGTTGTCCGGCAACTTCGGCGACAATTCCCAGAACACGCGCTCGGGATTGATCGGCGCGGCCTCGACCATTGCGCGCGATTCCAGTACCTGCCACCACTCGCCCACGTTCTTTTCGATCGTGGCGCGCCATTCGCGATCGGTCTTGTGCTGCAGCCGTGGAATCAGCGCCTGCAGCGTCGCCCTGGCGTCACCGACGAGATTGATTTCCATCGGATAGCGGATCGAAAGCATTGCCGGGTCGATGTCGATCTGCACCCCGCGCGCCTGCCCTTCCTTGGGCAGGAATTCGGAATACGGAAAGCGCGAGCCGATCATCAGCAGCGTGTCGCACTCGGCCATCAGATCCCAACTCGGCTTGGTGCCGAGCAGGCCGATCGAGCCGGTGACGAAAGGCAACTCGTCCGGCAGCGCGGCCTTGCCGAGCAACGCCTTGGCGACACCCGCGCCGAGCAGTTCGGCGACCTCGATCACTTCCTCGCGCGCGCCGAGCGCACCGGCGCCGACCAGAATCGCGACCTTCTCGCCGGCATTGAGCAATTCGGCCGCTGCTTCCAGATCTTCGCGCTTCGGCACAACATGCGGGAAGCGATAACCCAAACCGGAATGGATCGTGCCGTGCTTGCGCGGCGGCGTTTCCACCGCTTCCAGTTCCTGCAGATCGTTGGGAACGATGATGCAGGTGACCGCGCGTTTGGAGATCGCGATGCGCATCGCACGATCGATCACGTGTCGCACCTGTGCCGGCACGGTAATCAACTCGACGTACTCGGAGGCGACGTCCTTGAAGAGCGTCGTCAGATCCACTTCCTGCTGGTACTGCCCGCCCAGCGCGGCGCGCGCCTGCTGGCCCACGATCGCGACCACCGGCATGTGGTCGAGCTTGGCGTCGTACAACCCGTTCAACAGATGGATCGCGCCGGGCCCGGAAGTGGCCATGCATACGCCGACTTCACCGGTGAATTTCGCGTGTGCGCAGGCCATGAACGCGCACATTTCCTCGTGGCGGGCGCGCACCAGCTCGATCTTGCCGTCGGCACGATTCATCGCGCCCATCAAGCCGTTGATGCCGTCGCCCGGGTAACCATAAATTCGGTGTACGCCCCATTCCGCGAGGCGCTCGATGATGAAATCACCGACAAGCGTCGTCATTGTCGATTCCTTTCGTTGCGACGAACGAGGATCTTGCGCGGCGGCCAATGAAGCATGCGTGAAGCCGTTCATGTGCGGGCAAGGCGTCAAGCAGGACCGGCTGCAGCGGTTGATGCACACGCACCGTTGGCAGCGCTTCTGCGACACTTGGA
>JAICIW010000072.1 GCA_025928735.1 Rhodanobacteraceae bacterium
CAGCAGCTCTCGAACGTGGCACGGATCAGCACACTGGGTGAATACGTCGGCACCAATGTCGATCGTTTTCGCTTGTTGTGCCCCGAAGCCGAGGTAACGGTTCGCGTCGCCGCGTCCGAACAAGCCATCGAAGTGCAGCCCGGCCTGGAACACGCACTGCTCAATCTGATGCAGAACGCCTTCGATGCCTCCGCGCGGAACGCTTTGCGGTTGGTGACGCTGGAGGTCGACGTGCATGACGGGCGCGTGGAATTCGTGATCGGCGACCGCGGCGACGGATTCGACGACGACCATTTTGATGGCATGCCGGTCGCCAGCAGCAAAGCGAACGGTCTCGGCATGGGTCTCGCGCTGGCGCGGTCCACCATCGAACGCATGCGTGGCGATCTCGAAACCCATCGCGCAGCCGACGGTACCCGCATCACCGTGCGATTGCCGCTCTCGAACGGAATTGCCCGATGACGGCGCCGGAACCACGCGGCGGTTTGCTGCTCGTGGAGGACGACGCGGTGTTCGCGGGCGTACTGTCGCGCGCCCTGAAGCGGCGCGGCTTCGAAGTGCTCTGCACCGCAACCGCGGCGGACGCCCTGCAGCGCGCCCGTGAAGTGCAGCCACGTTATGCCGTGGTCGATCTCAAGCTCGGCGAAGACAGCGGCCTCGCACTGATTCCCGCCTTGCTGACCGAAGTCCCGTCGCTGCGCGTGCTGCTGCTGACCGGTTACGCCTCGATCGCGACCGCGGTGGAAGCGATCAAGCGCGGCGCGCACGACTACCTCGCCAAACCAGTGGACGCCGACACCGTGATGCGCGCGTTGCTCGCCGGGGACGAGGCCACGCCGGAACCAATCGACGCACCGGAAACCATGCTGCCGTTGCGCCGGCTGGAATGGGAACACATCCAGCGCACCCTGCACGAATGCCGCGGCAACATCTCGGAAACCGCGCGCCGGCTCGGCATGCATCGGCGCACCCTCCAGCGCAAGCTGGAGAAACACCCGGTACGCGAGCGGCCCTGTCACTGATCGCTGCGACAATTTGCCGCGTTGTCGCACGCGATGTTGGACTTATCCTGAGAATATCTTTTTCGCCGGGAGTCCGAGTTGGCACGCGTAACGCCGTTGTTGCTGTGTGCGCTCGCAGTGCCCGGCACGCCTGTTTTTGCCGCATCTCCATTGCCTGGCCAGTCTATCCAGGCAGCGATCGTCGCACCGCAACGGCGCGACGATGCACCCGTCAAGGCACCGACACCGGCGGCGCCACCGGATCACACCACCACGCTGGCGACCGTCGAAGTGCGCGGCACGCGTGCCGAATCCATCCTCGCGGCGCAGGCACAGGTGCCCGGCAGTATCTACGCCGTGGACGGACAGACCTTGCACGAACGCGCGGTCAACAACCTGGCCGACGCGCTCCGCTACGTGCCGGGCGTGATGGCCGGGAGCAACGCGGGTGGCGACGACATGGTGCTATCCATTCGCGGTTCCAACCTGAACTCGCTGTCGTACGACAACAGCGGCGTCGCGCTGTTCCAGGACGGTCTGCCGGTCACCACCGCCGACGGCAACAACCACAACCGCATGATCGATCCGCTGATGGCCCGCGACGTGATCGTGGCCAACGGCATCAATGCCCTGACCTATGGCGCCAGCGATCTCGGCGGTGCCCTCGATTTCATTTCGCGCACGGCGCGCAACGCCGATCCGCGCGAAGTATTCCTGAGCGGCGGCAACCAGGGCCAATCCGAAGCCGGGCTCAGCGCCGGCGGCATCTCGGGCGCCTTCGACGGCATGGTCACGCTGGATGGCAAGCATCTCGATGGCTATCGCGATCACAGCCAGCAGAATCGCGACAGCCTGTACGCGAACGGCGGTTGGCAGCCGTCCGACGCTTTTGCGCTGCGCGTATTCGCCACCCACATCGACAATCGCCAGCAACTGCCGGGGGCTCTCACTCGCACGCAATTCGACACCGAGCCATGGCAGGCGAATCCTTCGTACGCCGCCGGCAACCACCAGCTGAACATGCGCACCGATCGCCTCGCCGCGAAAGGAACCTGGAACATCGACGCCGACAGCGGGCTCGAATTCGGCGTGTCATACGAACGCCAGCGGCTGTTCCATCCCATCGTGGATGTCTACGTGCCAGCCAGGCCCGGTCCCGACGCGCCCCTGCTGGATGTCTTCAGCCTGCTGGTGAATACCGATCAGCGCACGTCCGGCGGCATGCTTCGTTACCACCTCCACGCCGGACAGCACGACCTGCTCGCCGGCCTCGACATCGCCTACACCACGGATCGCGGCGCCAACTACGCCAATGACACCGGCCGCCGGGGCGAGTTGCAGGACCGCGTCGACAAGCTGGCCCGCAGCACCCGTGTTTTCGCGGTGGATCGCTGGCAATTCGCGCAAGGCTGGCGCCTGATGTACGGCGCGCAAGGGGTGAGCACCCGACTCGATGATCGCCAGATCGATGGTGTGGATCACGGGAATCTGCAGCCACGCAACCAGAAGAACCGATTTTCATCGTTCAATCCGCGCGCCGGACTGATCCATGCGCTGACGCCGGAGAGCGAGGCCTACGTGAGCGTCGGCCGCCTGTACCAGTCGCCCAGCAACTTTGATCTGGACAACGCGCGCAGGGAACTGGGGCCGCACGCCAATCTCGAAGCCATGCACGGCACCGCGTACGAAGCGGGCCTGCGTGGGGCGAGTGCGGCGCCCGCGACAATTCCGCGCTGGCACTGGAAGGTGTCGGCCTACTACGAGCGGATTCGCAACGAGATTTTTTCGATCGACGATCCGAACGCCCCGGGCGTCAGTCTGACTTCCAACATCCCGCGCACCATCCATGCCGGTATCGAGGCGTTGTTGCGCGCGAGCTTCCCGCTGGGAGATGGCAGCAGCCGCATCGAACCGCTGGTCTCTTTCACATGGAACGATTTCCACTTCGATCGTGATTCCGCTTACGCCGGCAACCGCCTGCCCTCAGCCCCTCGCTACGTCCTGCGCGGCCAATTGATGGTCCGCACCGCCCACGGTTTTTTTGCCGGCCCGACGTTCGAAGTGGTGGGATCGCGCTACGCCGATTTCGACAATACTTATCGGGTTGGCGGGTACGCCCTCGGGGGGTTGCGCGCGGGTTTTCAACATGGCCGCTGGGAGTGGTTCGCCGAAATCGAAAACCTGTTCGACCGCCGTTATCCGGTGACGGTGGAAGCGCTGAACCGGGCCGGCGCCGACGATGCCGTATTGAATCCGGGTGCGCCACGCTCGACTTACGCCGGCGTGCGTTGGCGCTACTGATGCTGCGCGCCGACAGCGTCCATCCATTGTCACGGTCCCATCATTCGAAAATCGCGGAGCGTTCGAGATGACGTACCAATCGCCTATTGCATTGCGCCTCCTCGTGCCGCTGTTGTGTCTCGCGCTGCTTCCGCTGATCGCGAGCGCGCACGTCGGACACATGGACATGGCCGACGAACCTGCGCTCGGCGCCAGCGCAGCATTCGACGCGAACGGCCGGCTGTGGCTGGCCACCGTGCGCGACGGCCACGTCCTGTTGCGACATTCCGAAGACCTCGGCCGAAGTTTCAGCCAACCCGTGCAGGTCAATCCCGTTGCGGAAACCATTTATGCCTCAGGCGAAAATCGGCCCAAGGTCGCGACGGGACCGGCGGGACAAATCGACGTGCAATGGACGGAACAACCCACGCCGGGATGGACGGGATACATCCGTTTCGCACGTTCGACCGACGGCGGCAGGCACTTTTCCGCGCCGATCACCGTGAATCATGATCCCGCGAAAGTCACCCGCGGCTTCGACTCGCTGGCGATCGCCGGCAACGGCGACGTGGTGGTGGCGTGGATCGACGGACGCGACGCCGCGCAAGCAAAATCCGCCGGCAAGCCCTATGCGGGCTTCGCGTTCTATTACACATGGTCGACCGATGGCGGCGAAACCTTCGCACCCGAACGCAAGCTGGTGGACCATAGCTGCGAATGCTGCCGCACCGCGCTGGCGCGCCAGCCGGACGGCAAGGTCGCGGCATTCTTTCGCGGCGTCTACGAAGGCAACATCCGCGATCACGCGTTTGCCGTGCTGCACACCGACGGCCAAGCCAATCATCCCGAACGCGCCACGTTCAGCAATTGGCGCGTCGCGGCCTGTCCCGATCAGGGCCCGGGGCTCGCGATCGGCGCCCATGGCGTGCGCCACGCTGTGTGGTTCGAAGCGTCGCACGGACCGGCGATCTGGTACGGCCAGCTCGACCCTGGCCACGCGCCGCGCCACGCATTGAAGCTCGGCGGCGCCGGCGCCAGCCATGCCGATGTCGCGGTGGCGGGAAAGACGGTCTGGGTTGCCTGGAACCAGGTCAGCGCCAAAGGTTATTCGCTGATACTGCGGGTGTCGCACGACGGCGGTGCGCATTTTGGCGAGGCGCGCACCATTGCATCTTCCAAGCTGGCCGTCGGATCACCGCAATTGCTGGAACGCGCCGATGCCGCCTATGTCGCCTGGAATACCGCCGACGGGTTTCGCCTGATTGCCATCAAGGAACGATGATGCGCCGCCTGCTGACGATCCTGTTGCTGACCGTTGCCGCCACCGCGTTCGCGGGCGCAAGCGCCATCGAACCGCTCGGCCCCGGTGATGTCGCAGCCTTGCTGAAGCCGCCCGCACGCGGCGAGCGCATCATCATGTTGTGGTCGCTGGATTGCGTGTACTGCGAACCCAACATGCAGGCGCTGGCCAAGTTGCAGCACGCCCACCCGCGGCACATCCAGCTGGTGACCGTCGCCACCGACAGCATCGCGCAACGCACACGCATCGCCGCGCGGCTGGACGCGGCGGGCATGCAGGGCTATCCCGCGTGCGCCTATACCGAACTTTCGCCCGCGCGCATCAATTTCCTGATCGACCCCAACTGGGGCGGCGAGCTGCCGCGCACGATCGTGATTCGCACCGATGGTTCCCGCACCGCGCTCAGCGGCGAACTGACGGACAAGCAACTGGCGCAGATCACGCCGTAGCGCCTGGTTGTCGTCATCCGGCACAAGCCGGCCTCCGGCGACCCCTGCGCAACGCGTGATGCAAAGGCACTGGATCCCGGATATCGCTGCGCGATTCCGGGATGACGAAAAATGAAATGGTTTCCTACGCGCCGAACGCGTGCTGGCACCACGCGAACAGCACGCCGGAGAAGCCGATCATCGCGATCAGGCCCAGCGCGTTGATCGACAGCAGCCAGCGCATCGCGAGGTCGGGCTTCGGTGCCAGCGGTTCGACGCCCTCGGCGGGCGCGTCGAAGTACATCACCTTGATCACGCGCAGGTAGTAGAACAATCCGATGATCGAGCAGATGATCGCAACGATGGCCAGCCACAGCATGCCGCCGTCGATCGCGGCTTTCAGCACCAGCACCTTGGCGGCGAAGCCCCACAGCGGCGGGATGCCTGCCAGCGAGAACATCGAGATGGCCATCATGCCCGCGAACCACGGCGAGCGCCGGTTCAGCCCCTTCAGGTCGTCGATCATCTCGCACTCGAAGCCCTTGCGCGCCAGCGCCAGGATCACGCCGAAGGCCACGGTCTCCATCAGCGCGAAGCACACCGCGTAGAACAACGCAGACGAGTAGCCTTCCGGCGTCGGGTTGGCCAGACCCAGGAACACGAAGCCCATGTGCGAAATCGTGGAATACGCCAGCATCCGCTTCAGGTTGGCCTGCGCGATCGCGACCACGTTGCCGATCACCAGCGACAGCGCTGCCATGATCGCCAGCATCATCGTCCAGTCGCCTGCCAGCGGACCCATGCCGACTTCGAGCAAACGATAAGCCAAGCCGACCGCGGCCAGTTTCGGCACCGCACTGATGTACATCGCAATCGGCGTGGGCGCGCCCTCGTACACGTCGGGCAGCCACATGTGAAACGGTACCGCGCCGAATTCGAAACCAATGCCCACCACCAGAAACACCAGTCCGAACTGCAGAAGGTGCAGGTGCGGCGTCGTGCCGATCGAGGCAAAAATGGTGTGCAGGTCGAGGCTGCCGGTGGCACCGTAGATCAGCGACATGCCGAACAACAGCAGGCCGGATGCGAGCGAACCCAGCACGAAGAATTTCACCGCGGCTTCGGATGAAAGTTTTGACTCGCGGTTCAGCGCGACCAGTGCAAAAGCAGGCAGCGAAAAAAGTTCGAGGCCCAAATACACGGTGATCAGGCTGCCGGCCGAGACCAGCAGCATGACCCCGAGCACCGAGAACATGGAAAGGGAATAGAACTCGCCCATGAAAAGCTTGCGGTCCTTCAGCCACGGTCGCGCCATCACGAACATCAGGATGGTGGCGATCAGAACCGTGACCTTCAGGATTTCGGCCATGTGATCGCGCACGAACATGCCGCCGAACGCGGTGACGGTTTGCGGCGGCTGGCCATGGATCACCGTGAAGATCGTGACCAGCATGATCAGGATCGCCATCCAGTGGGTGGCGTCCCGCTGGTCGTCCTTGATGAACACGTCGAACAGCAGCACCAGGCACGCCGCGGCCGTCAGGAACAACTCGGGCACCAGCACCAACAAGTCGTTGAGCGAAATCATGTGGTTTCAAACCTTGCTGGTCATCAAGTGGGTCACGAGTTGCGACACCGAGGAATCCATCAGGTGCATCAGCGGCCACGGGTACACGCCCATCGCCAGCACCGCGACCGCAAACGCCGTCAGCACCCAGGCTTCGCGCGCATTCATCCTCGGCATCGCGGCGGCTTCGGGCGTGGGCGCGGTGCCCCACACGATGCGCTTGACCAGCCACAGCGTATAGCCCGCACCGATGATCAACGAATACGCCGCGAAGAATGCAATCCACGGGTTCGCCGTGAAGCTCGACAGGATCACCATGAATTCACCCACGAAACCCGACGTCCCCGGCAGGCCGCAATTGGCCATCGCGAACAACACCCAGAATCCGGCGAACCACGGCATCACCTTGGCGAGTCCGCCGTAGGCGGCGATCTCGCGCGTGTGCAGGCGGTCGTACATCACGCCGATGCAGGTGAACAGCGCGCCCGACACAAAGCCGTGCGAAATCATCTGCACGACGGCGCCCTGCACGCCCAGTTCGGCCATCTGGGCGTCGTTCTGGCCGCGCGCCAGCATGTACACGATGAACAGGCCCAGCGTCACGAAGCCCATGTGCGCGATCGACGAATACGCGACCAGCTTCTTCATGTCGGGCTGCACCAGCGCGACGTAGCCGATGTAGATGATCGCGATGAGGCTCAAGACGATGATCAGCCACGCAAAGTGCTGCGAGGCATCCGGCACGATCGGCAGCGAGAAGCGGATGAAGCCGTAGGTGCCGACCTTCAGCATGATCGCGGCCAGGATCACCGAACCGCCGGTCGGCGCCTCGACGTGCGCATCCGGCAACCAGGTGTGCACCGGCACCATCGGCGTCTTCACCGCGAACGCGATCAGGAACGAGAAGAACAGCCAGCTCTGTTCCCGCATCGTGAACGGGAAAGCCCACAGCGTCGCGAGGTCGAAACTGCCAGCGCGGTGGTACATGTACAGCAGGCCGATCAGGAAGAAGATCGAACCGAAGAACGTGTAGATGAAGAACTTCAGTGTCGCGTATACCCGCCGCGGACCACCCCAGATGCCGATCAGGAAAAACATCGGGATCAGGATGGCCTCGAAGAAGAGATAAAACAGCAGCGCATCCATCGCGCAGAACACGCCGATCAGCAGGCCTTCCAGTACCAGCATCGCGGCCATGTACTGATGCACCTTGTCCTTGATCACCTGCCATGCGCCACCGATCACCAGGATCGAGGTGAACGTGGTCAGCACGATCAACGCAACCGCGATGCCGTCCACGCCGAGGTGGTAGCTGGTGTTGATGCCGGGAATCCAGCGCAGGTTTTCCTGCAACTGGAAGCCGCCGGGACCGATCTGGTACTGCGTCAGCATCACCAGGCTCAGCGCGAACGTGATGACGGTGAACGCCAACGTCAGCCAGCGCGCGACACGTGGACGTGCGTTGCCCGCCAGCAGCACGACAATCGCGCCGAGGCATGGAAACCAGATCAGGACACTGAGGATGGGCCAGGTGGTCATGCGGAATCCTTGGAGCGGAACCCGGGGCCGGTGACGAGAGGCCGGGGAACAGCAACCACAGCGCGTAGGTTGGGCCGAGCGGCTCTTTGCGAAGCCCAACGATGCACCGGGAATGTCGGGCTGCCGATGAATCCGGCGTCAGCCCAACCTGCAGTCGCCTTCCGGCCGCTGTTCATCCTTGTGTTCATCGCAACCCCCAGAACCACAACCCGCCCAGCAGCAGGATCAACCCCACGATCATCGCAAACGCGTAGTGGTACAGGAACCCGGTCTGCAGCCGGCGGAAAACGCGCGAGCTGCGCTCGACCACCGACGCCGAACCGTCGATCATCACGCCGTCCAGCACCGCGCGATCGCCGCCCTTCCAGAACGCGCGGCCCAGCTTCACGCCGCCACGCGCGAACAGGTTGTAGTAAATCTCGTCCACCCAGTACTTGCGGGTGAGCATCTTGAAGACCGGCAGGAACATCCGCGC